>JBBTYU010000077.1:0-2919 GCA_038061675.1 Patescibacteria group bacterium
AAACAGCGCGCCACCCAGAAGATCCAAGAAATGAAACAGGTGCAAATAAGCGTCAGGGAAGCTGTCCACGACTTGGGCGTAAAAGCCGTCAGAGTCAATAAATTCCTGGGCGAAGAAAATAAAGTGGAGGTCTTGCTAAACTTGAGGGGCAGAGAAAAAGCCCACCAAGACTTAGCTAAGCAGAAACTAAGAGATTTTATTAAAATGGTGGATCCGGAACATAAAATCTTATCGGATATAAAATGGACCGGACGAGGATTCAATATACAAATAGTTTCCACCAAAAAATAAAATAACCAAAACAATGAGAAAAAGTTTTTCAAAAAGAATCAGAATAACAAAAAACGGCAAAATGATGAGGCGCAAAATGGCCCAGGACCATTTTAGAGCCAATAAAAGCGGCAATAAAATTAGAAACAAGCGCGGAGCTTTGGGCACAAAGAAGGTTGATATCAAAGCTTTTCACAAATTAAAACATAAAGGAGTTCTAAAATAAATTTATGCCAAGGACAAAAGGCGGTATACATACAGCGCAAAAAAGAAAAAAGATATTAAAATACACCAAGGGATTCAAGTGGGATAGGAAGACCAAAAAAAGAGCCGCTAAAGAAGCGTTGCTTCATGCATGGACTCACGCTTTTTCAGGCAGAAAACAAAAAAAGCGCGACTTCAGAACTCTTTGGAATGTCCGCATAAACGCAGCTGCTAGAGAAAATGGAGTAAAATACAGTGTTCTTATAAACAAATTAAAAGGGGCTGATATTAAATTAGACAGAAAGATATTGGCTGACCTCGCTAGAAATAATCCGAAGATATTTGCCAAGATCATAGAGAAAGTAAACCCCCTCACCAAATAAGTTTAATTTTGAGAGGAAATTAAAAACCAGTCGCTTTAGTGACTGGTTTTTAATTCGAAACTTAATTGGTGCGGGGGTAAAGTAAAACATAATCCCCTCACTCAACTAGAGTGAGGGGATTTGTTATCATAAAGATATATGGATAAAAAACTAACAAAGGATCTATTTATTATTTCATTCAGCATAATAGTAGCTGTTATTTTGGTAAAAACCGATGCCATTATAAATTTAATAAACTCCTCTAAAGAATATGAGATTCTGGCCAGTTTTATCGCCGGAATTTTCTATACCTCCATATTCACCGTCGCCCCCGCTACTGCGGCTATTATAGAAATAGCTCAAAAATCCAATCCATTTTTAATTGCGCTCGTGGGCGGTTTCGGGGCTCTTTTAGGGGACTACATAATTTTTAAATACATAAGGGATAATATTTCCGGATATATTTCTTCAATTGCCCGAAAAATAAGACACGAATCAATTCTAGAATCAAAAATATTCAGTTATTCTTTTGCCATCATAGGAGCCATCATCGTAGCCAGCCCTCTTCCGGATGAGATCGGTTTGGCCTTAATGGGCATAACAAAAATGAGGACTTTATATTTTGTCCCCATTTCATACATACTAAACTCAATTGGAATTTTCGTTTTGGCCCTGATAGGAAAAATTATTTAGCTAGGGACACCTTATTGCCCTGAATATAATTCATTTGCCTTTTTAAGTGTTCATTAGCCTTCTTTAAAATAAATTGGCTATTAGGATGCTTTAAAAGCTTGATCGCATCCCTGAAAAGGAACCAGCCATAGCCCTCGTGCTCTTTGGATAATTTAATTTCCGGTTTATTTGTTTCGGCTAAATAGAAAAGCACCAGTTTATAAACTTTATTACCCTCATGCTGGAACACATAGCGATCAGGCTCTTTGAAATTCCTGTCCACTCTCAAATTCATAGGCAAAATACCAGTCTCCTCGCCGGTTTCTCGAATGGCCGCCTCGAAACTTCGTTCATTGCTTTCTAATTTTCCTTTGGGAAAATTCCAATATCCCCTGCCCTGATAAAGCAATAGATATTTGGTTTCAACCTTGCCGTCTCTATCTTTTAACCTTTTATAAATTATTATTCCGGCTGATATTTCACGCATAAATGCTATGTGATACTAATATACAAATTCATACCAATGATACGAATAATACTAATATTACCTTTTATTTCAGTTTTTTCAAAAAAAGAAAAGGCGTCCTCTTGGAACGCCTTGTTTTACTTATGATGAATTCGACTTAGACAGTTTGGGCTTTGAGATAATCCCGCACCGCCTTCAAGTCTTCAAGCTTGCCCGAAGTCATTTTCTCAATAGCTGGCCTTCCACCAAACAACGCTCCCGTGTTTGGCTTGCAAATCCACGCATCAGCCGCCGCCCTATCCGGCAAAAGAACGTGCAAGGTGCGAAAGATTAACTCCACGTAACCGATCCTGAGAAAAACCTCTTCATCGGGAACTTTTTCAACGGCCCTCAATTCCAACAATTCTCCAACAGAACCGAGATTCAGCAATTTTATGGTCTGTTCGAGCGTGAGTTTCCAGCGGCCCACCGCAATATATTCAAACTCCCCCAGCATTATCTTGAATACCCTAAGCCGAACTCTTTCTTCTGATTCCATTCTTCCCATATTTCCACCCCCCTAAAGCAATTAACGAACTGACTATAAACTAACATAACAAAATCGCCCTGTCTAGGCAATTTTATTTCAGCATTTTTAGCATTTTTTCCACCGGCCAGGCTTAAAAAATTCCTAATTGACCTAATTGCTCTAATTGACCTAAACATAAATCTTATTTTTGGGTTTTGGGGCTTGAGTCATTATTTAGAAATTAGAAATTAGAAATTAGAAATTTTGTATTTATAATTTATTTCTATCTTTTAACATAGACAACATTTTATCAACACCCCATGCGTTAATTATATCCCGTTTGGTCGCCCATCCCCGGCGCGCTTGCGCAATGCCATATTCGGCGTAGTCCAAATGATTAAAAAGATGTGAATCTGTGCCTATGCTCATTTTCACGC
>JBBTYU010000077.1:2929-4203 GCA_038061675.1 Patescibacteria group bacterium
CACGCCCGCCTCCACGCATTTTTTAATATATTCATCTTTAAGATCCAATCTATTTGGAAAAGCGTTTATTTCCAAAACCTTATCGGTTTCTTCGGCGGTTTTTATTATTTCGTCCATATTTAATTTATACGGCTCACGCTGATTTATGATCCTGCCGGTCGGATGGCAAAGAATATCCACATTCTTATTCCGCATAGCTTTCTTGATCCTCTCGGTTTGTTCTTTTTCCGCAAGATTGAAAGAAGAGTGTACGGAAGCGCCTACAATGTCAAATTGTTTCAAAATTTCATCGGAAAAATCCATTGACCCATCTTTCAAAATATCGCACTCCGTTCCTTTCAAAATTTTGAAATTTGCGCCTTCTTTTTCCATTTTTTTATTCACTGCGTCAATTTCTTTCCATTGCTGTTTCAGCCGTTTTTCGTCTAAGCCATGCGCAACCCCCAGATGTTTTGAGTGATCAGAAATAACAATATATTTCAGGCCTCTTTCCATCGCCACCCGCGCCATTTCTTCAATTGAATTAGATCCATCAGACCAAGTTGAATGAACGTGTAAATCGCCCAATAAATCTTTATAAGCAATTAATTTCGGCAATTTATTATTTTTTGACGCTTTAATTTCTCCTCTCATTTCCCGCATTTCCGGTTCTATATAAGCTAAACCAAGTTTTGTATAAATCTCTTCTTCAGTTTTTCCAACAATTTGTTTCCACAATTTTTCATCTTCTAAAATTTTTGCATTTTGATTTGTAATTTTGATTTTTGATTTTTGATTTTTGATTTTGAATAACCCATATTCATTCAATTTATAGCCTTTTTTAATCGCTATCTCCCGTAAGGCTATATTATGCTCTTTTGAACCAGTAAAATAATTTAGAGCCGCTCCGTATGATTCAGGTGGTACCACTCTTAAATCGGCATCTAGTCCATTTTTTAATTTAACAGACGACTTAGTTGTTCCATAAGCAAAAACTTTTTCCACTTCCGGCATATTAGTAAAAAAATCCATTACCGGTTTGGAATTTTTAGAAATAATTAAAATATCAATATCTCCGATAGTTTCTTTTTTGCGCCGCACGGATCCAGCAACGTCCACTCGCTCCACGCCCTTGATCATTTTCAATTTTTCTTCAAGTTTTTTTATTTCCGGCATAATAAAACCCAAAATCGCCCTGCCACCGGATTTTTTATGAAATTCTATGCTTTTTAAAATTTTCTCCTGGCTTTTCTCGCCAAAACCCTCAAGTCCGCTGATCTTATTTTTACTTAAGG
>JBBTYU010000078.1:0-1191 GCA_038061675.1 Patescibacteria group bacterium
TAATAGTCGATATATTAATAACATTGCCAAAAAATATGTCTTCACCACATAATAAGATAAGCATGGATTTGAGAAATCAGATACTTGAAAGAGTAAAAACATCAGGTAAATCGATAGCAGAGATATCAAGTGAGCATGGTATAGGTAAGACAACCATCTATGAATGGTTGAGGGAGTCTACTGGAGAAGCACCAGCTCGTGATCTCATTAAGCTCACGAAAGAAAATAAGGAATTGAAACAAATCATTGGTGAGCTGACAGTCCAAATGGGACGTCAGCAAAAAAAGGGGTGGCAGTAGAACACAAGAAACTTCATGAAATATTTGAAATATCAAGAAGTTCTTTGTATTACAAAAGCAAGAAATATGAAGAAGATCTGAAAGTTAAAGAAAAGATTGAAAAAGTTTGGAGTGATTTTCCAAGCTATGGTCATAAAAGATTAGCTACTGCTTTGTTGTTAAATAAGAAGAGAATACTGCGAGTGATGAAAAGGTTTAATCTAAAGCCATACAGAAGACACAGAAAGCCATTTAAACGAAGTGGTACAAAGGAATTGAGCGTATATCCAAATCTTTTACCAATCACGATACTTGTAAAAATAAATCAAATCTGGGTAACAGACTTTACATATCTTTGGTACAAAAATAGATTCATCTATGTAGCCACTGTGATAGATATTTGGAATCGTGAAGTCGTAGGAGTTTGCGTATTAACTAATCATTCAAGCGCTCTTGTCGTTCAAGCTCTTGTTTCTGCCCTCATGGATCATCCTAAACCAGACATCGTCCACTCTGATCAAGGTGGTGAATACACAGCAAAAATATTTCAAGATTTTTGTATTTCTTCCGGTATCAAAATATCAATGTCAGAAAAAGGTTCACCTTGGCAGAATGGATATCAAGAAAGCTTCTACGATAAGTTTAAAATTGATCTTGGAGATCCTAACAGGTTCGATACTCTAGGAGAGTTGGTGTATGAGATTTACAGAACAATATATATCTACAATACTACGAGAATTCATACTTCATTAAAAATGTCGCCACGAGAATTTGCTTTGAAAAATCAATTGCGTTAAAATTAAAATAATTGCCTGGAATATTTGTCTTAAGAATGGGGGACCTTACAGGTTAATTAAATTTATATATGAAAAACATTAACGATTTAACAAAAAGAATAATAGCTTTCCGTGAC
>JBBTYU010000079.1:0-5436 GCA_038061675.1 Patescibacteria group bacterium
CAAAAGCGGTATAAGCACTGCTATCATTGACTTTTTCATAACACTCTCCTTAGGTTCTGCCATATTTTCTCGCCCTATGCGAGATTTATTTCTTATTATCAATGTTCTATATATCCTAATTAAACCACCCATTAAAAATAGCGCAAGTGCGTAAAAAATAATTAGGAAAAGCGCAATGAGAACTATTAAAATGCGTTTCTATGCTCTATAATTATTTTATGAAGAATCCATACGCCGAAAGATCTCATACAAAAATGAAGGAAATACTTTTATCGCCAAAAAGCTCCGGGCCTAAAATCCATTACTTTATGATAAGGGGCGGGAAAAATAAAACCAATATAACTGTGCTGGAATCAGGAAAGATCGGCAAGGAATATATAAAAACATACGGTCATTATCACGTTGGAAAAATAGAAGAAACATACACCATACTACAAGGCAGGGGTTTTGTAATAATGCAAAAAAGAAAAAAGGATAAAAACGGCGAGCCAATTGATACGGAGATAAAAAATTTCAAAGCAATAAAAATAAAAGCGGGGGACAAAATTTTTATTCCAAGCGAATGGGGTCATCTTTTAGTAAATACCGGAAAAACTTGGCTTGTATCTTCCGATAATAGTCCGGTAAATTTTGGCGATAAGGATCCAGTCTCAATGCCGGGACACGCCGATTATAAACCCTTCAAAAAACTTCGCGGCGCAGGATATTATATTACAGAAAAAAATAATAGGCCTTGCTTCCAAAAAAATCAAAATTATTCTTCTGTGCCTGAAATAAAATTATAAACCCCGCGCCTTTCGAGGATATATTACAAAATAACAGCGGGTCCGACTATCAATCGAAATACGAAAATAACCAGGGGGTATAGAAAACTCAACACGCCTCCAAATAAAAGAAGGACTATTAAAAGCATTCCATATTGCTCCATTTGAAGCCAAAATCTTTCCGCTTTGCCGGATAAAAACGCGAAAACAATTCTTGATCCGTCAAAAGGCGGAATTGGTATTAAATTAAAAAAGGCTAAAAGCACGCTTACAAAAATAACAACATTAAGAAGATTATAAATATTATATAAAACCGGACTTGAAGCAATGGGCGTAAAAACAACCATCAATCTCACAATTAAGCCGAATATTATGGCTATCAAAAAATTAGAAAGCGGTCCCGCCAAAGCGATCAATGCTCCGTCTCTTTTTGGATTTTTAAGATTGTAAGGATTAAAAGGCACCGGCTTGGCCCAGCCTAAAATAAAAGGACTGTTAGTGATTATAAAAAGAAGCGGCACTAAAAAAGAACCAAACAATTCCAAGTGTTTTATTGGATTTAAAGTTAATCGTCCTAATTCTTTAGCGGTATTATCGCCCAGCCTATATGCCATTAATCCGTGGGCGACCTCGTGAATAATTACTAGAAAAATTAAAACAATTATTTGATAAAGCTGTCCTAAAAGTTGTTGGTCCATATAAAATATATTATTAGCCCGTCATTGCGAGGCAACCGAAGCAATCTATCAATTTGGTTGTCCTGGGGTTTAGTTTTATTTAGAAATTAGAAATTTTCACAAAGTGATAGTCCTTCTTTCCCCTTTTCACTAAAATATATTTCCCTTGCATCATATCTTTCTTGTCAATCTTATATTCCAATTCGGAAACTTTTTCTCCGTTTATTTCAATGGCTTTATTTTCCACATCTTCCCTTGCTTGCCTCTTGGAATCAACCACCTTGGCGCCAACCAAAAATTCCGCGATCGGCATTTCTTCGAATTTTTCCATTTCTTTTACCGCGCTTCCGGAAAAAACTTCCTGTAATTCTTTTTTGTTCAACTCTTTAACCTTTCCGGAAAAAAGAAGTTGCGATATTCTTTCCGCGGAATCTGCCGCTTTTTTTCCATGCACAAATTTCGTCATTTCTCTTGCTAAAACTCTTTGAGCCTCCCTTTTTTCTGGTTCCGTTGCAACACTTGTCTCAAATTTTTTAATTTCTTCTAAAGACAAAAAGGTGAAATACTTCAAAAATTTAATAACGCCGGCATCATCTGTGTTTATCCAAAATTGATAAAAATGATATGGCGAAGTTAATTTAGCATCCAGCCAAACAGCCCCATCCTCGCTTTTACCAAATTTTGTACCATCAGACTTTGTAACTAAAGGCATGCTAAGCGCCAACCCCCCTTTACCTATTTTTTTTCTAATAAGCTCAACGCCAGCGATCATATTACCCCATTGGTCGCTACCGCCAACTTGTAATACACAATTATATTTTTGGAATAAATTTAAAAAATCTATGGCCTGCAAGATCATATAAGTAAATTCCGTGAAAGAAATACCCGTAGCCATTCTTTTTTGTACCGACTCCTTACTGATCATTTCATTTATGGTGAAATGCTTTCCCGTGTCTCGAAGAATATCAACAAGGGATATATTTTTTATCCAATCATAATTATTCACGAATAAAACTTTTCCTTTGCGGCAAAAACACCCGAAATCGAAAAATCTAGCGAGCTGTTTTTTTAGTCCGCGAACATTTTTCTGAACAGTTTTCAAATCCAAAAGATTTCTCTCCTGCGATTTTCCGCTCGGATCTCCGATAAGTCCTGTAGCTCCGCCTACAAGCACAATTGGTTTTAGTCCGGCATTTTCAAGTCTTTTTATAAAAATGATCGGCAGTAAGCTGCCGGCATGCAAACTTTCCGCGGTAGGATCAAAACCAATATAAAATCTCCCGCCTTCCTTGGATAAATATTCTTTCACAGCTTCTTCGTTTGAAGTCTGAAAAATAAGTCCTCTTTCTTTTAATTCGTCGTATAAATTCATTCGCTATTATTTTAATTTCGGATACAATAACGGATCAATAGTTCTTTCAAAACACTGCCTGCCGGCTCCATGGTTCCAATTTTCAGAACTTACCCCCTTCATAGCCGGACTTTCGGCTAAACTCCTGCCTATCACGCCAAAATTGGAAGACAAATTAAATTCGGCGCACAATTCAAAAACAGTTTTATCTTTTACCCCCTCACCTACTTGATAGGTGCGGGGGTTTACTATATATTCATACTCCTTGAGCGTTTGCGGATCTACAGAAGCGGAAAAACCAGAAATACTGTCGGTCAGATCATTTAATGTTTGAGGCATCGCCTCCTTTCTCTGCCACTGATTTATTATCTCATACTGAATGGACTGCAGATCGCTCACTTTTCTTTGGTCAAAATTATAAAGCCTGGCTTTTGTCGGCGATCCAGCCGTAAAAAATCCGGCTACTATGCTTATCAAAATGAATAAAGAAACTCCATATGCCAAAGTTTTTATCTGCTCTTGCGAAATGGCATTCTTTAAATCTTTTTGGTAATACCAAAAAATCACTCCTGCTACCAAAAGCACCACCAAAATTTTCAAAATGAATCTTCCCGTTAAATCTCCACCTAAAAAATTAAAAATCAAAACTACTAAATCAGTAATAATAGTTACGCCTGCTACAAATAAAGTAAAATATACCAGCCACTTTCTAAACTTATACTCCCTTTTTTCTGGCGTGGCAGCATACTCACTATTTAACATTTTAGAAATAAAAATATAAACAGGGAAAATGATTATCAGTGTGGCCATGGCGTATCGGATAGCTCCGGCAATGCTCGCATAGCTTGCATAAACTAAAGGATCCGGAAATAAAACGTTAATATACTGAAAAAGCAGTGTCATCAAGCTTGCAGCGCTCATATATAGAGCGATTATCGCCAAAAGATGCAAGAAAAAATCTTTTGGGGAAGTTTTTGTATTTTCCATTATTAAATTATATCATACCAGTCCAGTAGAAACTCAAAAAATATTCCATAGTTTTCATTTTCAACTTTTTAGCATTACCATGTCTTAACCCCAAACAACATTCTCACATTCTGCAGAATGTGAGAATGTTGTATAGCGGACTCAGTTCATCAAGTCTTTATTCAAAACTTGGACTTCTCCTTAGAACTTCCAACTTATAACTTAAAACTTCCGCCCATTACACCCTCGGCTTGCCTTCATCTCTTCCGGCGTTAGTCCTCCAAACGAATTTTCCTTTTTTCCAATATTCATTCAAGTCCCTGGCGCCAACATAGCTCATTGAGGATCTAAGTCCGCTAGTAAGTCCATCTAAAACAGATTTCACTGAGCCGGAATATGGAATCAGGCCAGATTCGCCCTCGGGATTTCTTATAGCATCCAAACTTCCAGTTTTCATCCTATCCAATTGATGTTCAAAAGAAGCCGAACCACGATACACTTTCCATAGTTGATTTCCTTTTTTAAACAAAACGCCCGGCGCCTCGTCTGTGCCAGCGAGCAAACTTCCAACCATCACCGCATTTGCTCCCGCAACTAATGCTTTTGCCAAACAGGCGCCATTTTTTATTCCGCCATCGGCAATAATATGAACACCAAGTTTTTTAGCTATAGCCGCGCAAGACGACACCGCATAAATCTGCGGCAAACCCACTCCGGTTTCTTCCTGGGTTTTGCAGGCGGCTCCCGGTCCAATACCCACTTTCAAACAATCCGCTCCGGCCTTGGCCAGAAATTCAACTTCTTCCGGAGTATCAATATTTCCCACGACCAATGTTATTTTTGGAAAAGCTTTTTTAATTTTCTTGACCGCCTCGCCCGTCATCGTTGAACCGGCGCGCGCAGTATCTAAAAGCAAAACATCTGCCCCAACAGCAACTAATTTTTTTGCTTCATCCACATAATCGCTATTTAATCGCAATGCAACGCCAACGGCTAACCTGCCCTTTGTGTCTTTTATCGCGTTCGGAAATTCTTTTTCTTTCAAAATATCTTTCGCGGTAATAAGTCCTCTCAATAATCCGTTTTTATCAACAATGGGTAATTTTTCAATTCTATTCTCTTCCAAAATACGCTCAGCTTCTTTTCTGCTTATTCCGGGCAATGCGGTAATGAGTGGCATTGATTTCATTATTTTAGAAACCAATAAATTGCCGTCGGTTTTAAAACGATAATCACGGGAAGTAAATATTCCCTTGAGATGATGCTTTTCGTCAATCACCAGTAAACTGCTTACTCCATTTATAGCCATTTTTTCTTTAGCATCTTTAAAACTCGCGGAATACAAAATCGTAAACGGATCTTCAATTAAAGCGTTATCCGCCCGTTTCACTTTCATCACTTCAGTAATTCTTTGCTCTAGCGGAAAAAATTGATGTATAAAGCCCAAACCGCCGAGCCTCGCCAGACCGATCGCCATTCTAGCGTCTGTCACGGTGTCCATATTGGCGGAAACAATAGGAATATTCAAAAAGAAACTCCGGCTTAACGGAGTTTTTAAATTTTTAATATCAGAACGGCTGGAAATATCTGAAATATTATTGATGATCTGAACATCATCAAATGTGAGCGCCGGCCGGAGAGGCAAGCCCTTTTCTTCAAAATAATTGCCAACCAAATT
>JBBTYU010000080.1:0-11920 GCA_038061675.1 Patescibacteria group bacterium
AAAATAGTCAAAGCCTTGCAAGAAATAGGAGAAGTGGTGGCAATGACCGGCGACGGAATCAATGACGCGCCCAGCTTGAAACAGGCCGATATTGGAATAGCTATGGGTTCGGGCAGCGATGTGGCCAAAGACACTTCAGAACTAATTCTTTTAGATGATAATTACGAAACAATAGTGTCCGCGATAGAAGAAGGCCGAAGAATAATAGAAAACATCAGAAAAGCCATTATTTATGTTTTTCTAAACTTACTAGACGAGCTCGCGCTAATAGGCGGATCATTGATACTGGGACTAGCCCTGCCGCTCAATGCCCTCCAAATTCTTTGGGTAAATTTCTTCGCGGATAGTTTTCCGGCCATAGCTTTTGCTTTTGAAAATCATTTCAAATATCTTTTGCAAAAACCCTTAAAAAATGAAAAAATGATTAATAAAGAAATGAGGTTTTTAATTCTTACGGTCGGTTTAACCGTAAGTTTTTCCTTGATAGTAACTTATTACATCCTCACCAAAACAGGATTTAATCCTGAAATAACCAAAACCTTTATTTTTGCCGCTTTTGGAACCTACTCTTTATTCTCCGTATTTTCCATTAGAAATATAAAAGAAAGCATATTTAAATATAATCCCTTTTCAAATCTATATTTAGACGGCGGAATATTTATCGGCTTCGCGCTTATGGCCATAGCTATTTATCTGCCGTTTATGCAAAATCTATTAAAAACAACGGCGCTTCCTTTAAATTGGCTCCTTGGAGTTTTCGGAATAGGTATAATTAATATAGTCCTCTTGGAAATTGGAAAATTTATTAATAATAAAAAATATGGAACAAATAACTAAAATTATAAAAAAATCCTTGCCGGCCGTAGTTTCTATCATCGCGACTAAAAGCTTGAGGGAGCTTGAAAAAGAATTGCCGGCCGAAATATTTCCGCTCCTCCCCTTCGGCATGCCCGACCTTAAAATACCGGAAGATAAAATCAACGCGCGCGGAATAATTGAAATAGGCAACGGATCCGGATTTATCGTTGATCCAACCGGCATAATTCTGACAAATAAACACGTCATCTCCGACCCCGAAGCCGAATATGAAATTTTAACATCGGGCGGAAAAAAATATAAAGCTTTGGTCTTGGCCAGAGATCCAATTTGCGATGTGGCTATTTTAAAAATCCCGGCCATAAACCTGCCAACTCTTAAACTTGGCAATTCCGATAAAATAGAACTGGGAGAAACTGTTTTAGCCATCGGCAACGCTCTTGGCATATTTCAAAACACCGTCTCAAAAGGAATAATTTCCGGGCTCTCAAGAAATATTTCCCCGAATGAAGAGAATAAAGAAACAGGGGTTCAACAACTGCGGGGCCTTATGCAAACCGATGCCGCCATTAATCCCGGCAATTCCGGCGGACCGCTTTTAAATTTAAAAGGGGAAGCGGTAGGAATAAATGCGGCTATAATTTCCGGCGCTCAAAATATAGGCTTTGCCATTCCAATAAATAGCGCCAAAAAAGACCTTGATGATGTGATGTCTTTTGGAGAGGTGCGCCGTCCCCTTCTTGGCATAAGATACGTAAACATAGATAAAAATCTTAAAGAAAAAATGAGTCTTCCGGTTGATTACGGAGCAATAATAGTCGGTAAAAAAGGAACGTATGAAGCTGTGATAAAAGGCTCCCCCGCCCACAAGGCCGGAATTAAAGAAGGCGATATCGTTATTGAATGCAATAATCAAAAAATAACAAATACTAAAAACATCCAAGATGTTTTAGAAAAAATGAGTATTGGGGAAATTATGAAAATGAAAATTATCAGAAAAGGAAAAACGCTGGAGGTATCTATAAAGCTCTCAAAAAGAAAATAAATAACTAAAACAATTTCTAATTTCTAATCAATGTCTAATGTCTGAATGTTTAATGCCTAATTTTTAGTCATTTTATTTACGGTGGATACGCGTGTCTATCGCCTGACTGTCTGACTGTGTGTTTCGCTCTTGAGGCGCGCTCCCCGTTTGCGCGACTTAGTCCATCGTTTGTCGCGCTTTCTGCGCGCCTCTGCCCGCGGAACTACAGTCTGGTAGACAGGCGATAGATACATAACATAAAACAAAAAACGCCTCGTTAAAATTAGGTTGAAAATAAAAACTCCCCGATAAAAATCGGGAGTATTTTATTTATAAAAAATATTATTACTGCTGCGGAGTTGTTGTGGGATTAGTAAAACCGGAATCAAATGGTTTTTGTTTAAAGTATTCAATGACTTTTTCCGGAACAGGAATAACAATATTATTAAGCTTGTCTAAATTCATAAATATATAAAAACCAATCGCTATTACTATTCCCATTAAAATTGCGCCGATAAATTTATCCATAGTTTTATTATAGCTAATTACGCCTCAAAATGCCATATTTTAAGGCACATTTTACCCCACTTGACGGATTAGTTTGATTATGATATACTATACAAACTTAGTTATATGGGTTAAGAAAATTAAAAGTCCCCTAATTATTAATCAATAGATAAAAACAACTATGACTTATACGCTTAAAAATAGATTTTTCATAAGCCTTTTAGCGCCTACCCTTGTTTCAATGGCTCTTTTAAGCACGGCTTATGCCGCGGAAATTACAGTTGCCACTCGCAATGTTGATGGCGATACCATTTCTTCAAATAGCGCTCTTTTAGAAGGAATCGTTGATGCTACATCCTACAGCGCTGATGTCTGGTTTGAATACGGCGCTAATGGCTCTTTAGATAAATCTACTCAAAAACAAAAAGCGGGATTAAACTTCGGAGCGGTGTCTTTTAGCAATCCGGTTTATAATTTAGAACCGAATACTGCTTATTCTTTTCGCGCCGTTGCGCAAAACACAAATACCAATTCTTCTCCTATCTATGGAGAGACGCTAAATTTTACTACGAATTCAAACCAAATAATTAATTCAAACTCTGATTCAAATTCCAATTCAAGCGCGGCTCCGGAAGTAAAAACTAATCCGGCTTATTCTATGGATGGAAATTCCGCTATTTTAGATGCCTATATTAAATCAAATGGCTCTAATACTGTGGCATGGTTTGAATACGGAACGACGGATGGTTTAGGCAATAAAACTGAAGAGCGATATGTGAGCGTTGCCGAATATCAAACAGATTTTCAACACAAGGCAACGGACTTAATGCCGAATACATTTTATTATTTCAGAGCCGCGGCCAGAAATAATTATGGCGCAACCTATGGAAATAATTATGTCTTTAGAACAGAGAATCTTTCTAACGGCATGACTTTTGCCCAGCCAACCGCCTCCACCACATCGGCGATACTTGTCAGAGAAACTTCGGCCCTATTAAATGGAAATATAATTCCCAATAATGCCGAAACCTCTGTTTGGTTTGAATGGAGCGAGAATCCGGAAATGACCATTGGCTTAAATAGAAATGCCAGCCAAAGCGCTGGTTCCGGAGATAACGAAGTTTATGCGGCTTACTCTTTAGGCAATCTAGTATTAAATAAAACTTATTATTTCCGCGTTGTCGCTCAAAATTCTTATGGAACTACAAAAGGAAATGTAAATAAATTCACTACCGTTAAAACAGCGACTCCGATTCAAATTCCGATTAGCCCTGCGCCAGCTAATTATGTTCAGCCTCAAAGCTCGGGTAAATCTCTGATATTAGAGGCCGAATTTGACAACAATAATCCGTCAGCCGGCACCAAGACTATTTACGCAATAAGCTACACAAATAAAACTAATTTGATATTAAAAGACGCCATTCTAAAAATCACGCTTCCTAATGAAATTGATTATATGGCCTCCAGCTTCGTAAATGTCGGACAAGATGGAAATGTCCTTACCTTTAAACTTGGAGATATTGCTTCAAAAAAATCCGGAATAGTAAGCATAAAAATAAAAATAACCGATCTTGCCAGGGCTCAAAATTTAAAGTTCAACGCGGAAATTTCTTATTCTAACAACGGAATAATCGGCAAAGAAACCCTTATGAATGAATTACAAATCAGCGAGTATTCTCTGACTGCTTCCGTTTTAGAAACCCTTGGTTCGCTTTTTAGCAATCTATTCGTAGATTTCATTCTTGGACTATTGATCGGGGTCGGCGCTTATCATTACTATGTAATTAGCAAGAAAGGCAAGGCCGATACCGAGGATCCGTTGAAATAATCTAAAAAATAATTGCCAATAAAAAAAATAGCCCCGCAATGCTGGGCTATTTTTTTTATTTAAACAAGTTCTTTAACAAGGCAAGTAACGCATCGCGCCACATAGCTAATTCGGGCCTCTCAAATACTCCATAAACTACAATTCCTATAAACACCATGGCTAATAAAAAGCAGGCTTGTTTAACCATATTTTTATAATATAACTTATAATGAAGTATAGGAATACCTCAATTTATGAAAAATAAAATTGCAATTTTGGGCGCCGGCCGGGAAGGCAAGTCGCTGAAGAAATACCTGCTTAAAACCGAAAAGATTAAAAAAACTGATGTCGTTTTATTGGACAAAAAAAACAACCCGAACTATTTGGCGCATTTAGAAGACTATGAAACTATCTTCAGATCTCCAGGAATACACTATCTTAACGAATCCTTGCAGGCGGCAATCAATAAAGGTTCGGTCGTAAGCAGCGCGACTAAATTATTTTTTAAAATAGCGCTTAAAAAAGAAGCTTTTATCATCGGCATTACCGGCACTAAAGGCAAAACCACTATCGCCACTCTAATTTATAGAATCATAAGAGCCGCCGGCAAAAAAACTTTTCTGGCTGGAAATATCGGCAAGCCGATGACGGATATAATTAACGATATTGATAAAAATACAATTGCAATTTTAGAACTTTCCAGCTTTCAACTCCAAGATCTCCGCGTCTCTCCGCATATAAGCGTTGTTCTGGATATCACTCCAGACCATCAAGACGCGCATAAAAATTTTAAGGAATATGTAGAGGCAAAATCCAATATTGCCAAACATCAGAATAAAAATAATATTGTGATATTCAGCAAGTCCAACCAATACTCTGTTTACATCGCTAATAAAAGCGCCGGCAAAAAAATCGGCATCTCTCTTCACGATCAAGACCAGCTCCTTTCCCATCTTAAACAAATATTAAAATTGCCGGGAAAACATAACTTAAAAAACGCCTATTTCGCCGCCAAAATCGGACAAATAATGAATATATCCGAGAAAACCATATTAAAAACCATCGGAAATTTTAAAGGCGTTCCATTTAGGATTCAAAAAATTAAAAACAGGCCCGCAGTATACAATGATTCCGCCTCCACCAATCCGGAAGCAACTATCGCCGCCATTAAAGCCGTATATCCGGATCTGCTGATAATGGGCGGCCTGAACAAAAATCTGTCGTACGCAAAAATGGGCAAGATTTTAAAAAAATCCGCAATCAAGGCAATTTTATTGTATGGCTCCAATAGAAAAGAATTAATAAAAAATATCCCTAAAAATATAAATATCAAACAATCCTCAACTTTGGAAGATCTGTTCAAAAAATACGGCAAAACAATAAAACAATGCGGCACAATACTCTTTTCCCCCGCCTCGGCCAGCATGGACCAATTTAAGAACTATAAAGAGCGCGGAAGATCATTTAATAAATTTATAGAACAATATTTATAAGCCTATCTTGAACAAATATAATTTTTTTGGGCTTGCCGGTTCCAACAAATTCTTTTACCCTCTCTCTCGCCAAAACCAATTTTTCCGTTTCGCCTTGAGAAGCGCCTCTATGGATCATTACCTTATCGCGAAGCTTGCCATTCACTTGAATTAAAAGCTCAATCTCCTCATCTTCAATCAAATGCTTATTAAATTCCGGCCAAGACTCCAAATGGACAGATTTTTTATTGCCAATTTTTTGCCAAAGCTCTTCGGCTAAATGCGGAGCAAACGGCACAATAATTTTAAGAAAAATATCCGCCATATTCTTATTGAGCAAGCCCCTCCTCTTCTCCGTTTCATTTAAAAGGATCATTAAAGAAGAAATGGCTGTATTAAATTTGAAATCAACTATATCTTCACCTACTTTCTTGATCGTTTTATGGAGTATTCTATTCAGATCTTTATGCTCTTTACTATTAAAACCGTTTTCAGTTTTTATTTTCTTGCCTAGATCCAACTTGCTGAATAGATCGCAAACTCTATTTAAAAATCTATAAGCCCCTAAAATACCGGTCGGGTCCCAAGTTCCGCCTTGGCTATATTCAGCCATAAAGCAAAGATAAACCCTCATTGAATCGGCGCCGAATTTTTCAACTAAGGCGTCGGGATCTATGACATTGCCTCTGGACTTAGACATTTTTTGCCCATCCGGCCCAAGGATCATTCCTTGATGGCGCAAAGACAAAAATGGTTCTTTGAAATCCAAATAGCCTTCATCGTGCAGGAACTTGGTAAAAAATCTGGCATAAAGAAGGTGCATTACCGCGTGTTCCGGCCCGCCAATATACATTTTTACCGGCAGCCAATCTTTTATTTTATTAGAGTCGGCAAAAACTTTTTTGTTCTTTGGATCCACATAGCGCAAATAATACCAGGAAGAGTCTACAAATGTGTCCATTGTGTCTGTTTCTCTTTCCGCCATAGCTCCGCATTCCGGGCATCTCACTTTCAAAAATTTTTCTGATTTAGCTAAAGGCGACCTGCCCAAACCATCGGGCAAATAATCCTTGATCTTCGGAAGAACAACGGGCAGATCTCTTTCCGGCACCGGCACAGTGCCGCACTCCTTGCAATAGATCATAGGTATCGGAGCGCCCCAATATCTCTGCCGGCTGATAAGCCAATCTCTGAATTTATAATTTACTTTTTTCTTAGCGCCAATTGATTCAATTATCCTGTCTTTGGCGATATTATTCGGGAGATTATCCAGTTCTCCGGAATTCACCATAACTCCATCTTCCAAATAAGCAGTTTCTAATTTATTGGTCTTGCCATTTTCAGAGATTACTTGAATTATCGGCAGCTCAAATTTTTTAGCAAATTCAAAATCTCTGTCATCATGCGCCGGCACAGCCATAACAGCTCCTGTGCCATAACCGCCTAAAACATAATCAGACATCCAAACCGGAATGATCTTTTTATTAAACGGATTAACAACTTTAATACCCTGAAGCTCTACTCCTGTTTTTTCTTTAACATTGGTCATCCTATCAAGTTCAGTTTTATGTTTAGAACCTTCTATATAATCCCTTACGCTATTTTTATTTCTTATCCTGGCATCTAAAATTTTTAAAAGCGGGTGCTCCGGCGCTAAAACCAAATAAGTTACGCCAGAAAGCGTATCGGCGCGAGTGGTAAATACCGTGATTTTTAATTCAGAATCTTCAATTGGAAATTCTAATTCAGCGCCTTCGGATCGGCCAATCCAATTTTTCTGCATTGATTTAGTTCTCTCCGGCCAATCTAAAGTTTCCAGATCCTCCAAAAGCCTGTCCGCGTAAGCGGTAATTTTCAAAAGCCACTGCGTAACTTCTTTTTGTTCCACTGAACTGCCGCAGCGATTGCACTTGCCGCCTTCGGCCTGCTCATTGGCCAGCACTGTTTTACAAGAAGGACACCAATTAGCAGCCACTTTCTTGCGATAAGCCAAGCCCTTTTTATACATCTGCAAAAATATCCACTGGTTCCATTTATAATATTCAGGAAGGCACGTGATTATTACTCTGGACCAATCATAAATATTGCCCATGCTTTCCAGCTGCTTAGTCATGGTTTTAATATTGGACAAAGTCCATTTCTCCGGCGGAACACCATGCTGAATAGCGGCATTTTCAGCCGGCAAACCAAATGCGTCAAAACCGGTCGGGCTCATAACATTGTAGCCCTCCATCATTTTGAAACGCGCAAAAACATCGGCTCCGGCAAAATTATACCAATGGCCGATATGCGCGTTGCCCGATGGATAAAGAAACATCGTCAGATGATAATAATTCTTTTTGCCCTTAACATTATCTTTGGCAGTAAAAAGCTTTTTCTGTTTCCAATACTTTTGCCACTTTGACTCAATTTTTTTATGATTGTAGGACATATCAAAAAAATAATTTTAATCCCGAGACAACTAATTACCTAGTATTTTAGCCCTAAAGACAGCCGAGGGCAAGGGTGGGCATGGCGCTCCGCCAATCTTCTTCTCGGAAACAGCATAGTTTTTTCCAGCAAAAAAACTTGCTTCGCTCTCGGAGCTTTGCCCCGCAATACGGGGACCATGCCAAAGCTCCTCCGAGATGTTCCTCAAAAAAGATCAGCGAAGCACCACTTATTTAACTAAGATTAAAAATCTTAGTTAAATTTCCGTATAAATCTTCCGCTGTTTTTTCAAAATCCAACCCTTTCAGCTCCGCCAGCTTTTGGACGACCTCAACAACGTAAACCGGTTCATTTCTTTTTCCACGATGGCTTTGCGGAGCCACATAGGGGCAGTCCGTTTCGGCGAAAATCCTATCCAGCGGAAGATATTTGATAATTTCATCATAACTTTTAGCGAACGTAATTACTCCTCCAAAAGTAAAATAAAATCCTAAATTTGCCAGTTTTTTCGCCATTTCCAAAGATCCCGCGTAAAAATGCATGATTTTAGGCAATGAATTGAAACTTGGATCCTTTAAAACTTCCAAAGCATATTCATAGGCATTATCCGTTCCCTTACTTGGACGACAATGCATCATTAAAGGCTTATTTAATTCTCTGGCTAAATTCGCCTGTTCACTAAAAACATATTCTTGCGCTTTTTTAGCGCTGTCATCACGAACCCCCGCACCCAATTGTTGGGTGAGGGGGTAAAAAAAATCAAAACCGCATTCACTTATAGCCACCACTTTTGAATCAGCCGCCAACTCGCGTAAAATTTTAATATCAAAATTTTCGGGCTCTGTTTCGGATTGTTCGTTTTTGTCGCGATGCCAATTTACCCCGTTAGAAGTCGCCCCCTGACTTAAGTCGAAGTGGCTACAGCCATCTAGGGGTGGCTTACTTCTAACGGGGCAGGCCCCGCCTTGATTGCATTTATTTATAGCATGGTTAGGATGAAAACCAACGGTTGCCCACACATCTTCCGGGAATTGATGCGCAACTTCTATAGCCATCTTGGATGTTGAGGCTTGGGTTCCTACGGCGATCATCTTTATGCCCGCCTCTCTGGCTCTTTTTATTACCTCGTTTCTATCATTATCAAATACCGGAAATTGTATATGCCCGTGAACATCAAAAAATATTGTCTTTCTGCTCATAATGAAAATTGTATATTAAATATGTATATATTATACTATATGCAGTTATTTAAATTAAAATCGGGACGGGTAAAATGAAAGATCAAACTGACGCTGAATTATTCGTTGAAAATTTATCTGAAAAAATCAGCCCGCAAAACCATGAAAATCTCTATGCTTTCTTGTTAAACTCATGGCTATTCAGCGGAGAAAACTGTTATTTTTTCCATTCCAAGGACACGGAAATATTATTAATGATTTTAAGCGGCGAAGGTGTTTGTATTTCTATTATCCGCCCCATTGAAAATTCCGATCTGGCTATCTCTATTAGTATTAATAAAATCATCACTCAAAAAGAAGCTATTGATTATAGCGTTTTTGTCGGACGATTTAATCTCACTAAAACTGCCGGCGACCCGGTGAATCTCGCCGCTGTCCGCGGAGAAATCATAATCCTTGACACAGAAGCGGGCGAAACTCCGGAAAAAATAAGGATGACGGGCCAGTATCGAAACTATAAGGAAATGTATAGGAATGAGTACAGAAAAACTTCGCATTGCCGGCCGGTTCAATGGTTTATAAACCTACTTCCGAAAAACGCTGAACAGCTCCTTAAAGAAAAAATTATCAAACGAATTGATGATATTATCAATTTGGCAGAATTCCAAATTTCGGATCCCATGCTTAATAAAATTCACTCACGGAACGCTTCCAACTACTAATACACTCACACCGAGTCTTTTGCCGCCCTTGCAATATAGGGCGGCTTTTTTACCCCCTCACCTATGTTTAGGTGCGGGGGTTTATTTTTCCTGAATACGAGGAAATAAATTATCTATTTTTTTAACAATAAACCCGTCTTTTTTTAATTGAATGGCGTCTGAAATCTTTTCGGCTGTCGCCGGCAAAAAAGGCGTTAATAATTCCGCTGTTTTTTTCAAAATAGAGATTAAATCGTACAAAGCCTCTTCTCTTTTTTCTTTCGATAAATCTTTAGCCCAAGGCTTATTTTCATTTACATACCTATCTCCGAATTGAATCAGATCCCAAACAGAAGCCAGCGCCTCATTAAATTTAAACGCTTCTGTTTTTTGCTCAACTATTTTTTCAACTTCATTTATCTTTTCTTTAACTTCTTTTGATATTTTTCCGCTAATTTCGGTTTCCCTTGAAGCTAGGGTAGAAACTCTGGCGGAAAAATTACCCAGTCCGTTAGCCAAATCGCCATTATATCTTTCTTCAAATTTTTCATAAGAAAAATCTCCGTCTCCAGAAGAAGGAATCTCTCGGAGAAGATAATATCTTACCGAGTCTGTTCCATATTTTTTAGCCAATTCATACGGATCAATCACATTGCCAAAAGACTTGGACATTTTTTCGCCATTGGCGGTAATAAAGCCGTGTATAAATATAGTTTCGGGAAGCGAGAGCTTGCAAGAAATAAGCATAGCCGGCCAAAGAGCTGCGTGAAAACGAGATATATCCTTACCAATCATATGAACATCGGCCGGATGTTTTTGCCATTCTTTTGTACCACCATAACCGCTAATGTAATTGGTAAGAGCATCAGCCCAAACATACATTACCTGGGTATCATCATTTAAAACTGGTATTCCCCACTGCACAGATTTCTTAGAACGAGAAAAGCTGACGTCTTCCAGCCCTTCTTTCAGTAGCGATAAAATTTCATTTTTCCTGCCATCCGGAATAACTTTTAATTTATCTTTTTTAATTAACAACTCTATTTCCTTAGTATATTTTGAAAGTTTAAAAAACCAGTTTTCCTCTTCAATAAATTCCAATTCTTTTTTATGAATTACGCATTTCCCATCAATAATATCTTTTCCTGTTTTAAAAGATTCACAACCCACGCAATAATAACCACCGTATTTCTTTTTATATAAATCGCCCGACGCAAGAAGTTTATCCCAAATCTCCCAGACAACAGGCCAATGTTTTTTTTGATCAGTTGTACGAATAAAATTATCCCAAGATAAATTAAGAATTTCTTTAAGACCCTTATATTTTTCTGATAATCCATCTACAAATTTCTGGGTGGCTACGTGATTAGCCTCAGCTGTTCTTTGAATCTTTGAACCGTGCTCATCTGTACCAGTTTGAAAAAAAACATCGTATCCCAATTGACGATAGAATCTGGCTAATACATCGGCCTGCACAGACTCTAAGGCAAAGCCAATATGGGGCTCGGAATTAACATAAGCAATAGAGGTCGTGATATAAAACCTTTTTGACTTGCAAAAATTTTTAAACATTAAGATATCGGTTGCCCTACTTTCAACCGGTTCTTCATTTTTGTCTCGGACCAATGATTGATTACTTCCTGTACAAGCACTGCTCCAGGCACAGCCAAAATAAAACCGATTACTCCGGCCAATTGCCCGCCTAAAAGAATAGCTATCAAAACAACGGCTGGATTTAGACTGGTAGTTAATCGCATAAAAGTCGGGGTTAAGAAAGTAGTTTCTAATTTTTGTACCACCACAAAGAAAATAAGCACGTATATCGCGATTGCCTGTGATTGGGATAACGCAAAAAGCACAGCGATAGCGCCGCTGATGATCGGACCTACAAAAGGAACCAGTTCCAGAACAGCCGCTAAAATTGCCAGAACTAGGCTATATTTTACGCCTAAAAGAGAAAGCCCGATAAACACGGCAACTCCGAC
>JBBTYU010000081.1:0-3054 GCA_038061675.1 Patescibacteria group bacterium
TGGAGGTTTTTTTGAAGAACTTTGAAATATCGGATTTTTTTAATGATCTGAAAAATCTTACCGATGTCCAGGACAATTTAAGGATAGCTTTGGAAAAAGTGACAGATCTAAAAGGACAATTAATGGATGAGCAGGAACAATTAGCTTTGCAAAAAAAGGATGCCGATGAATTAAGGGCTTATCAGCTTAGTCAGGCGCAAATCGTGACCAATACCAAGAAAGAAAAAGCTGAATTGTTGACGGCGACAAAGGGTCAGGAGTCTAAATTTCAGGATCTTTTGAAACAGACCCAGCTCACAGCGGCTCAAATTAGAAGCCAGATCTTTAAATTGCTTGGCGGAGGAGAATTGCCTTTTGGAGAAGCGGTCAAAATTGCCCAGCTCGCTGAAAAAGCGACTGGGGTACGGGCCGCTTTTATACTTTCCATACTCACTCAAGAATCTTCAGTAAATAGCGTAATCGGCGCTAATTTGGGAAGATGTTTTTATAATACGCCCAGAAACAATTCCAGCGGCACAGTAATGAGCAACTCTCAAAAGCCGGCATTTTTGGCAATCTTAGCCGATCTGAAAATGGATTCCGATAAAACACCGGTATCCTGTCCGATAGCTTCTGATGGCGCATATGGCGGAGCAATGGGTCCGGCTCAATTTATGCCTACAACTTGGGATCTCTATAAAAATAGAGTTGGCGGCATTACAGGCAATAAGCCCGCGTCCCCATTTAATAACGCGGATGCCTTTACGGCCACAGCGCTTTATTTACAGGATGGACTTACTAATTGTAAGACGATATATAAAACTATTTTTTCACAAGAAAATTGCGCGGCCGCGAAATATTATGCCGGTGGAAAGTGGAGATCATATATGAGCGTTGGAAGATATGGGTATCGTGTGGCTGAACGCGCTACGGATTTTGCGGATGAAATTGATATTTTGAATGCTAATTGATAGTATCTAGAATCTAGAAAATTAAGAATTTTTAAAATTTCTAATTAACCTAATTGCTCTAATTGACCTAAATAAATCCCAAATTACAAATCCGAAAAGTCGCCATCTATTTCTTTTTTGGGTTTTGGGGCTTGAGTCATTGTTTAGAAATTAGTAATTAGAAATTAAGAATTATTTTGATTAGAGTTTATCTTTTTTAGGATCATATCTAGATCTCCTTCCAAAACTTTTTCTATATTGTGAACTTTAACATTGTATCGGTGATCGGTAATTCTGTCGTCTGGAAAATTATAGGTTCTAATTTTTTCTGACCTATCCGCTGTACCAATTAAATCCTTTCTATTCGATCCAATGGCTTGAGCTTCTTTTTGCTGTTGCATCTCAAAAAGTTTGGCGCGCAAAATTGACAGCGCGGCTTCACGGTTGGCATGCTGGGCGCGTTCCACTCGGGAACTGACAACTATTCCCGTGGGTTTATGCAATATTCTTACGGCTGATTCTACTTTATTTACATTCTGTCCGCCCGGTCCGCCGGCTCGGCAAAAAGTGACCTCAAGATCATTTGGATTTATCAAGACCTCTTTAGCTTCTACTTCCGGCATAACGGCAACGGTGGCAGTGGAGGTGTGGACGCGTCCGGCTTTTTCGGTTTTCGGAACTCTCTGGACGCGGTGTGTTCCTGATTCCTGTTTGAGCTCATTATAAACTCCCGGACCAGATATTCTTGCTACAAAAGTTTTAGAACTGCCGAGGTCGTCCGCCATCACAAAATTCCACCCTTTTTTAGCGGCATATTTTTGATACATTCTGGCGAGATCGCCGGCGAAAATGGTGGCTTCGTCTCCTCCTGCTCCTGGGCGGATTTCTAGGATTATTTTTGTGATAGAGTTTGGGTCCATAATAGGTTATTTATTGCTATAAATAAAAATACCAATATACAAATTATACTAATATTACGAATGAATACGAATTATTCTTATTCGTTGTCATTCGTAGCATTCGCACTCATTCGTAGATTGGTATTATGTATGCTACTTTTTGTTTTTCTTGACTCGGGCTTTCTTAACTTTTTTGACAATTGCTTCCGCTTTAGCTCTTTTGAGCTTGAACTTTTCAACTTTTCCGGCAGTGTCAATTAATTTTTCTTTGCCGGTGAAGAACGGGTGGCATTTGGAGCAGATATCTACTTTTAATTCCGGACTTGTAGAACCGATCTCAAAAATGGCTCCGCAGGCGCAGCGAGCCTTAGCTTTAGGATAAAATTCAGGGTGAATGTTTTGTTTCATAATATAAAGATTATACATAAAAATTTGTATTTGACAATAGCAAACTTAAGACCTAAGATCTATTTAGAACTTTATAAGATAAAAAGGAGAAAACTATGAAAGACTGCAATGGCGAATGCGCGGACTGCAAATGCAAGTCTATGGAATACTTCATAAAACAGCCTATTAGATATTATATAATGTATGTAGCTAAAGGCTATGTTGGCATGGGTTGTTGGGAATCGGTTAGGAAAGTGGAATTATTGAAAAATGCCACCAATGAAAAGCAGGCAATAGAAGAAGCTAAAAAATGGCTCAGAGGGATGAAGAAAAAAGAGCACCCTAATTTTTTCAAATTACTAAGCGCTCAGCTCGTTGCGAGTGCCCATAAGGATATTTTAAAATTGGTTTAAATGATACGGACGGCCGATTCATACGCGGCCCGACGAAAGTCGGGCCGTTTTACTTGACCCCGTTAGAGATAAGCCGCCCCAAGCCCCGTTAGAGGCAAGTCGCCAAAAGGCGACTGCCTCAAAAAAGAGGGCCTCTAACGGGGCAAGGTGGCTGCCGCCACTCGCCAAAGGCGAGGCGGATCTCTAACGGGGTTGACATCTTTTTGATTGTGAATATAATAAGAAGACTAAATCAATAGTAGTTCGCGTGAGCGAATGTATCGGTCAAAATTTAATAACACTTGAGTTAAATACATCGGCCCCTGTTCTAGCGACTAGCCACTAGTAGTTAGCGACTAGTGAAGAGCAGAGGCGGATGTATTTTCTTTGTTGAGAAAATATATCTTTTCTTTGATAAATCAATACATGTTCAATGTAAGTGTAAGT
>JBBTYU010000082.1:0-10174 GCA_038061675.1 Patescibacteria group bacterium
CATTGCGAGGAGTCTGCGACGTGGCAATCTCTCGCGATAAATAGATTGCTTCGGTGGCACTCGCAATGACGAACTGGATTTCCGCTTTCGCGGGAATGACAGATAAAATAAGGTGAGAATGACAGAACAAAAACAAATGGACATAACAGGACTGACAATTAAAAAGATCCATCGCGATCTAGTAAAGAAAGAATATTCCAGCAAGGAATTAACCAAAGAGTTTTTTAGTTTTATAAAAATAGAAGATGAGAAGATCGGCGCCTTTTTGAGTTTGTCGGAAGAGATGGCGATGGCGCAGGCCGGAGAAGTGGACAAAAATATCGCCAATGGCAAAGGGCCGGGAGTTTTGGGGGGCGTGCCTATGGGGATAAAAGATATTATTTTAATTGAAGGATTGAAGTGTACGGGCGGATCAAAAATTTTAAAAGATTATAAGGCGAGCTACAATGCTACGGTTATAAATAAACTAAAGGCATCGGGGGCTGTTTTTTTAGGAAAAACAAATCTGGACGAATTTGCCATGGGTTCTTCTACGGAAAACTCTGCTTTTAAAATAACGCGCAATCCGCACGATCTGGAAAGAGTTCCTGGCGGGTCTTCTGGCGGTTCAGCTGCCGCTGTTGCCTCGGAAATGGCTGTTGCAGCCCTTGGTTCTGATACTGGCGGGTCAATTCGCCAGCCAGCCGCGCTTTGCGGTACGGTTGGTTTAAAGCCTACCTATGGAGCTGTTTCAAGGTATGGTGTTATGGCCATGGCTTCAAGTTTGGATCAGATTGGTCCCTTTACCAAAACAGTGGAAGACGCGGCAATTTTGTTTAAAGAATTGAGCGGACAGGATATTATGGATTCTACTAGCGCACCCGTAATTTATGGAGATGAACTTTTAAACCCTAAAATTGAAGATATTAAAAAGTTAAGAGTGGGTATTCCGGAAGAATATTTTGTGGATGGCTTAGATAAAAATATTGCCAACAAAATAAACGAGGTTGTAAAAGATTTGGAAGGATTAGGCATTAAAACTAAAAAGATTAGCTTGCCTCACACAAAATATGCGCTTTCCTGTTATTACATTATTATGCCGGCGGAAGTTAGTTCTAATTTGTCCCGTCTTGATGGCATTCGTTATGGCACAAGGGAAAAAGCGGATAATTTAATTGAATTGTATAAAAAGAACAGGGATTTCGGTTTTGGTCCTGAATCAAAACGTAGGATATTGCTTGGCACATTCGTGCTTTCTTCCGGATATTATGACGCTTATTATAGTAGAGCTCAAAAAGTGAGGGCCCTTATTAAAAAAGATTTTGATGAGGCTTTTAAGAAAGTAGATGTTATTTTGACTCCAGTCACTCCTACCACTGCTTTTAAAATCGGCGAGAAAACCGATGATCCGCTTGCTATGTATTTGTCGGATATTTTTACTATTCCTGCGAGTTTAGCCGGAGTGCCTGCAATCTCTATTCCGGTTCACCCTGTTAGAAATAGCTCGCCCTTAGGCCCTTCGGGCGCGCATAGCGCGGGCGTGATTTCTAACGGGGTAAAAAAAGAAATGCCGATAGGCTTTCAGCTGATCGGAAAACATTTTAGGGAGGCGGATATTTTAGGTATCGGACAATTTTACGAAAAACTGTATAATAATTAGTATATAATTCGCTTATGGACATAAATGAAGTTATAAATAAAGCAGTAGAATTAAGAATTTTAATCAATAATTGGTTCGGGCCTAATTTAGTTTGGCTTCAGCTGGTCTCTGTATTGCTTTCAGGATTATTTATTTGGGGGATCATATATATGATTACCAGGGTAAGTTATTTCAATGGCAAAGTTGAGGATTATATGGATATTCTAGGATTTGGAAATCTTACCAAAAGAAGATCTTTGAAGGGTTGGGAACAGATCAAGAAAAGAATTGCCTCTACAGCCCAGCAAGATTGGAAATTGGCCGTTTTAGAGGCCGATAAAATATTTGATGAAATCTTGAAGATGGCTGGCTATCTCGGCACTGATCTGAATAAAAAATTAGAAATTTTAAATAAGGAAAATTTATCCAATTTGGACGAAATAAAAAAAGCTCATTTTTTATCAGATCAAATTATGAGAGATCCAAGCATGGAGCTCCAAAAAGAAGATGCCATAATTGCCTTGAAATCTTTTAAGAAAGCTTTCATTGAGTTGAATTTGCTTGAAGAGTAAGGTTTTTTGTACTATATTTATTCAGAACATATTTGCGGTAGTAGCATAGCTGGCCTAATGCGCCTCCCTGTCACGGAGGAGACCGTGGGTTCAAATCCCATCTACCGCGCACAAATCATAAAACCGGCATTTTGCCGGTTTTATGATTTATATGTAGTGGGATTTGAAGCCCGGAGCAAAGCGCGAGTTCGCTGAAGGCGAGGCGAGCGCTGTGAGGGCCGGCCCGGAGGAAATTTACGTCAGTAAATTTACCGTAGGGAAATCCCATCTACCGCGCAATTGACTTAGTTTTTTTTAAGCCCTACTCTTAAATCAGAACTTAAACAAAGGAGGCGGCGATATGCCCGTAAGAAAAAATAAAGAGTCCGAATACAAGGCATGGGCAAGAGCCATGCTGGAAAAAAATATGAGACCAATCGTCCGCTTGGCGGCCTGGTTCTTCAATTTAATTGACTCAGGAAAATTGGATATAAAGTCTATCATTTATACTTTTTGCCATACAGGGGAGCTTTATGAGATGTTCGGCATATCTGAAAGCGCTAAATGGAAGATATTTTTTTCTGTTAAGGCCATTGTTGAATATCACGACAGGGGCGAAGAGTTCAGGCTTGCATGGAATTTTTACTGGTTAAAAAATGATGCGTTGATAATAGAAGCCATAAAAAAAACCGACGAGAAAAGATATATTTTCAACCCTTATATAAAATAAAAAACCCGCCTCGATTTTACTGATCGAGAGCGGGTTTTATTTTTTACATGCGTTTAATAATGACTATTCTCACCCTTGTTTTTTTGATATCTTCAAGCGACTCTTCAATAACTTTGCCTTTTTCTCCGCTGGCATGTATTACCATTCCGTTTCCTGTATAAATAGCTACGTGTCCTATACAGATGTCGTAGCCGTATTTTTCGGGAGGGAATAGGCCGTCATTAAAGTGTCCTTTAGATCCGCGGAAAAAAACCAAGTCTCCGGGCTGAAGGTCTTTCTCCTGAATGGTTTCCCCGTGAGTTGCTTGAATAATAGTGCTTCTTCCGATATCTTTTCCCACAACTTTTTCGAATACGAGCTGTGTAAAAGACGAGCAGTCTATAAATCTAGGAATGTCTTCTTCTTTGACCCCGTATTTATACGGCGTGCCTAGAAGAGTTTGGGCTTCTTCAATTATTTTTTTTGCTGTATTTTCATCCATATTTTTTCTCCTTTTTTTAAGTTCTTTTTTAAATCTACCCCTTTTTAAAATCATTGTCAAAAAAACTTTGATTTTTTTGATTAATTGTTGTATTATATTTCTGCGGGGTAGAGCAGTGGTAGCTCGTCTGGCTCATAACCAGAAGGTCGTTGGTTCAAATCCAACCCCCGCAACATTCTTTTATTTTTTTTGCTGCCTCTGTAGTTCAACGGTTAGAACGGAGCATTCATAACGCTCAGAAGATGGTTCAACTCCATCCTGAGGCACTCGCTACAAATAAGTATCAAAATATCTTATAATGATTTAGTAAGATATAAATTTTGTTATGAGAAAGTTTATTAGAATAGTTTTAGGGATTGTTTTGATTGGCGCGGCTAGTTATTTTTTATTTTGGAAAAGCAATAGTTTCAGCTATAAAATGCCAAATTTAGGACTTAGTGAAAACAATATAGTTTCTATGGCTAGTACTACGGTTGGAAATATTAAAAACAAGGCCGTTAATACCTTTTCGGGAATTACGGATCAACTGCGAACTAAGACAGGGGAAATAGTATCTTCCTCAATAGACAAAGCAAAAAAATATGTTTTTGATGTTTTTAAACAAGGGGTAGAGGATGGTGTTAACAAATTAGGGGAGAAAGCCGGTATTACTAGTGTTAATATAAATAGTGCGGATACCGTAACAGACAACCCCATTATTTATTCTGTGAAGAAAGGTATTAACGCTTCTTTTTCTATAAGAAATAGCGAAGAAGACACTTTAAAATATAAAGTTGATTGGCTTGACGGCAATTTCAGTTCGGGCGAATTGACCAAAAAAGATCAATCAATTGTTTTAAATCATAAATGGTCTAAAGCCGGAGAATATTTAATAAATTTTAATATAACCAATTTCGCCGGAACAAAGATTTATAAGGTATTAATTTCGGTTTTAGATTAAAAATAAAAAATGCAGAAAAAAATTGACGAAATTAAAAGCAGGGCAGAGAACGAAATTAAAAATTGTGTTGATTTAAAATCTCTTGAAGACCTAAAGATAAAATATTTAGGCAGAAAAGGAGAGCTTAATCAAATACTGCGTTCACTAGGCGATCTTTCTCTTGAAGAAAAAAAAGTGATTGGGCCCAAGGCTCAATCTTTGAGAAATGAATTAGACATTTTGCTTGATAATAAAAAAAATGAGTTTTTATCAAAAAAGAGCAAGAGTTCTTTGGATATCACCCGTCCGGGCAAGAAAATAAAAATGGGGCATTTGCACCCGTTAACAATAATTGAAAATGAAATAATTGATATTTTTAAGAGCATGAATTTTTCCGTTATTGATGGCGGACAAGAGGTAGAAACAGAATACTATAACTTTGATGCTTTAAATATTCCCAAAAATCATCCGGCCAGGGAAATGCACGATACGTTTTGGTTAAAAGGCGATGCCAATATACCAAATAAACTTAAAAACTTACCAACCGAGAAACTTTTACTGCGTACTCACACCAGTCCAATGCAGATTAGATATATGGAAAAACATAAGCCGCCGTTTCAAATAATAGTTCCGGGCAGAGTTTTTCGTTATGAAGCAACGGATGCCTCGCACGAAATTAATTTTAATCAGATTGAATGTTTAATGGTCGGCAAGGATGTAAATTTGACCAATTTCAAATATATTATCCAAGAATTTTTTACTAGATTATTTAAGAAAAAATTAGAGGTTAGACTTCGACCAAGTTATTTTCCGTTCGTAGAGCCGGGTTTGGAAATTGATATCCAATGCGTGAAGTGTGGTGGTAAGGGATGTAATATTTGTAAAGATTCCGGTTGGCTGGAAATAATGGGCGCCGGGATGGTGCATCCCAATGTTTTGAGAGCCGGGGGATATAATCCCAAAGAGTATCAGGGATTCGCCTTTGGTTTGGGTTGTGAAAGAATAGCCATGCTTAAATACAATATTCCAGATATCAGGATGTTTTATAGCGGGGATTTGAAATTTATTAACCAATTTTAAGAGCGTAGCTATTACCCTGTTAAATAATCTTAAATTTTCTATAGAATATGTTTTATTACGTTTATATATTACAATCACTAAAAGATAATAAATTTTATGCTGGTTATACTGAAAATTTGAGATTAAGATTTGAGGAACATCGAAAGGGGCATGTAATATCTACAAAAAATAGGAGACCGCTAAAATTAATTTATTCTGAAGCTTGTTTAAACAAAAAAGATGCTATGCATAGAGAAAAATATTTTAAAACTTACCATGGTAAAATGTTTATAAAAAGTCGCCTCAAATCTTATTTAACAGGGTGCTCGGTTTAATAAATTAAACATTCGCATGAAATTTAGTTTTTCTTTAATTAAAAAATTTGCGCCGGGAAAATATTCTAAAGCCGATCTGGTTGAGGGTTTGAATACCTATTCTTTTGAGGCCGTTGACTTGGGAGGGGATATTTTAGAGGTTCCAAATACTTCAATCGCCAGGCGTTTTTCCAGCGCCGCTTCTCATCTAGGTATTGCTCGAGAAGCTTCGGCTATATTTAATACTAAATTTATCGACCCAACTTTAAAAAATGTAAAATTTGATTTTAAGGACAAGGGAATTTTTAAGGTTAATATTAAAGAAAAAATTTTATGTCCGCGATATAGCGCTACCTATGTGACCGATGTAAAAGTCGGTCCATCTCCAGAATGGCTTAAAGATGTTCTGGAAATTTCGGGATTAAGATCTATCAATAATGTGGTTGATATAATGAATTACGTTATGCTTGAAGTTGGCCAGCCGCTTCATGCTTTTGATGCCGATAAAGTTATAGGAGGAATAATTATAAGAAGGGCTAAAAACGGAGAAGAAATAGAGACTATAGATAGCAATAAATTCAAGCTCTCTGAAGATATTTTGGTAATCGCCGACGAAGATAGACCCCTAGCTATTGCCGGAATAAAAGGCGGAAAATATAGCGAAGTCTCTTTGAAAACTACTAGATTGTTGGTGGAATCGGCAAATTTTGATGGAGTTGGAATTTATAAGAGTTCGCGTAAATTAGATCTTAGAACTGATGCTTCTGTCAGTTTTTCGCACAATTTAAGTCCTGAGTTGGTTGAGTTAGGAATGAAGAGGGCCTTAATGCTATTAAAAGAGTTGTGCGGAGCCAAAATATATAAGACCGAAGACATATATCCGAAAAAACAGTCGAGGACCGTTATCAAATTTGATCTGCCTAAGATCGAGAGAATAATAGGCATAAAAATTAAAAAAGCTGAAGCTCAGAAGATATTATCTAAACTTGGTTTTTCAATTTCTAAGAATTTGATCATTGTTCCGCCACTTAGGAACGATGTAGAAGTAATCGAGGATATTGCCGAGGAGATCGTAAGATTTAAAAATTTAAATGATTTACCGGCTATTTCACCTAGGGTTTATCTTAGCGTTGGGGTTGAAGATGATTCGGTCATTATTAAAGATAAGATAAGAAAGTATTTGTGTTCAGCGGGATATAGCGAGGTTTATAATTATTCATTAACTTCTAAAACAAAAACAGATTTGGCTCCGATTGGGGTTTTTGGAATGCAAAAGCCGATAAGTTTAGCTAACCCGTTAAGTTCCGACCTTGCTTATTTAGTAAATAGCCTGGCTCCGTATCTGGAAAAGAATTTGAATGACAATTTAAGATTTTATGATGAGGTTAGAATTTTTGAAATTGGGAGGGTATTTGGAGATGCTCCCGGGCAGGGTAATAATTCCAGAATTTTAGAAAAACCAGTCCTGGGTATTTCGATTTATGGAAAGGATGGATTCTTAGAGCTTAAGGGGGTTATTGATGGATTGTTTGCCAATTTGGGTCTGGTAGATTGGTTTATGCCGGATTTAAATTATGAGTGCGGATTACTTGAAAGTAATAGTGCCGTAAGGATTGAAATGGGCGATCACTCTGTGTTGGGTTATATTGGGGTTTTGAAAAGCTCTAGCAATGCGTCGGTTCTTGAACTAGATCTGGAAAGATTAGTTAGGGTCATTGTTGAAGAAAAAGAATATGAGCCGATCTCAAAATTTCCATCAATTGATAGGGATATTTCCTTGTTGGTTTCTAGCGATGTCAGGGTCGGGAATATTTTGGAAATAATTCAAAGCGTTGAGCCGGAGCACGTGGACGATGTTGATCTGATGGATTTCTACGAAGACGAAAAATTCGGCGGCAAGAAAAGCCTGACATTTAGGATAGTTTTTCAAGCCAAGGATAAAACTCTTACCGATGCGGAAGTTGATAAGGAGTTGCAAAAAATCATAAAAGTTTTAATGGAGAAGGTGGGGGCCGAACTTAGATAGTCCATATTTGGGATTGACGATTTTATTTTTTTTATATAGAATACTACCTATGTTAATGATTAGACTACAACGCCACGGAAAAAAGCATCAGCCCTATTATAGGTTGGTTGTTGGTGAAAAAAGAAGCAAGCTTTTGGGCAAACAGTTGGAAAGCTTGGGTTGGTATGATCCTCAAAAAAGGGAGAACGGTTTTAATAAAGAAAGAATTTCTTACTGGCTCGGAGTTGGCGCTAAATTATCAGCAACGACTAATAATTTGTTAGTTAATGCCAAGATAATTACAGGCAAGAAAATAGCGGCCCATAAAAAGGCTAAAAAGAAAGTAGAAGAAAAAGCCGTCGTTCCTAAAGTTTAAAGACTTTAAATATAAATTAAATAAAAGGTCGCTAGAGTAATAAAGATTTGCAGAAATGGCTAACAACACAAACGATCAAGCTTTCTTGGAATATCTCGTCAAATCTATTGTTGAGAATCCAGACAAAGTGGAAATTACTAGAAAAGTAGATGAAATGGGAGTTTTGCTTACTTTGAAAGTAGCCGCTTCAGATATGGGTCTCATTGTAGGCAGACAAGGTTCAACCGCAAGCGCGATCCGATCTCTTTTGAGAATTGTCGGTATTAGAAATAATGCCAGAGTCAATCTCAAGATCGAGGAGCCGGAGGGTTCTACTTTTCAAAGGGCAGAACGACCAGCTTTCTCTGATACGGATTTGAAATTATAAGCTTATTTTAAAACATTCTCACATTCTGCAGAATGTGAGAATGTCGAAAATTAAATAAAAATCCTCTGCCGTCTGGCGGGGGATTTTTATTTATGCTATTTAATGATATATTTTATTTACAATGAAATTTGATATAATCACAATTTTTCCAAAGATCTTAGGTTCATATTTCGGCGAGTCTATTTTAAAACGCGCTCAAATCAAAAAACTTATTTCTATCAAGGCGCATAATTTGCGCGATTTTACTTTGGATAAACATCATAAGGTTGACGACACTCCGTATGGCGGCGGTCCCGGAATGGTTTTTAAAGCGGACGTTATTGATAGGGCAGTGAATAAAATAAAGTCAAAGAGCAAGAAAATTAAATCCAGAACAATTTTATTCAGTTTGCGCGGTAAAAAATTTGATTCCAAAACCGCCAAGAGATTATCAAAATATGATCAGCTAATTTTGATATGTGGAAGATATGAAGGGGTAGATGAAAGAGTAGCGGAATATATTGCTGATGAAGAGATCTCTATCGGTGATTTTGTGCTTTCGGGTGGGGAACTGGCTGCTGGTGTTTTGGTGGATGCGGTTTCCAGATTTATTCCCGGAGTTTTGGGCAAATTCGAGTCTTTAGAAGAAATAAAGGGCAGTTATCAGGTTTATACAAAACCAGAAGCTATTAAGTTAAAAGTTAAAAGTGGAAAGTTTAAAGTTGCAAGAGTTCCGGAAGTTCTTTTGTCCGGCAATCATAAAAAAATAGAGGAATGGAGAAAAAATAAATAATATGAAAGCGATTATTGAAATTCCAAAAGGTGATGATAGGAGGAGACACCTAAAATACGACAGGTCGGGATTTATAGATCTTGGTCCTACCAAGGATGTGATCCCCGTCAATAATGGGATCATGCCGATTCATTATGGATTTATTCCCAAGACAACTTCAAATACAAAAGAAGGAGATGAGATCGATATAATGGTATTGTCGAATAAGAAATTTGAAGTTGGCCAGGAAATTGAAGTTGAATCCATCGCTTTAATAAATCGAGAAGATAACGATGATAAAGTTGTTGCTGTTGACGAAACTATGAAAGCGATCAAAAAGTGGGATGATATACCGAAAGATGAGAGGGAGCTGATTACGAGTTTTTTTAGTTATCATCATAAGTTTAGATCTATTGAAAGCGCCGAAATTGCAATGAAATATGTAGAAGATGGGTATAAACAATTTTTACAAGCGTCGAAAGAAATCTAGAATTGATGATTAATTTATTTAAATAATATATCAGTTGAATATATGGAGATGAATGGAGAAAAAATAAATAATATTAAAAAAGAAAAAGTATTAGCGCATGCTACTGTTTGTTTTCTTACAAAAGAAAACAAAGTACTCCTCGCGGTTAAGGGCAGGCATATAGGGGAGGGCTGTTGGAATGGTTATGGAGGGGGAATTGATCCCGGTGAAAAAATAAAAGAAGCGGCAGTGAGAGAACTTAGTGAGGAAACGAACGGGGTCATTGCTTTGACGGAAGATCTTGAAAAGATAGCGGAAATTGATTTTCATAATATAAAGAGCGATGGCAGGAATTTCGTCTGCAAAGTTCATTTTTATTTGGTCAAAAAATGGCAGGGCGAAGCTCAGGAAACGGAAGAGATGTTGAATCCGACATGGTTCAATATCGATAATTTACCGTTAGAAAAAATGATGCCGGCGGATAAAAAATGGCTGCCAATCGCATTGAGTGGTAAAAAAATAAAAGCGAGCCCG
>JBBTYU010000083.1:0-2057 GCA_038061675.1 Patescibacteria group bacterium
AAAAGTTACCCCTGAAAATTCTACTCTTGATCATTTAGTACCCCAAAGCAGAGACGGAAAACACACGAAAGAAAATCTTAAAACCAGTTGTCTTGTTTGTAATAGCATAAAATCAGGTAAAACCTATGAAGAGGCCGCACCCTACTTATTAAAAAGTATTCAAGAGCGAAGAAATAAGAAATAGAAAGATGGAAAAGATAATTTTCAAAATAACCCCGCATAACACATCAGGGACATTAGAAAAGTCCTTGATGTGTTATGGTGATTTATCGGTAAAGGCAAACGCAAAATCACCGTCAATGTCATGGATATTCACGGCAATGATACAATTAAAATAATTGAGGTGAATATATGACAAACGATCAATTAATACAGAACTTACTTTCAGAACCCTCAGAATCAAGAACACTTGAGTTCAAGCGTCTTGGTAGTAGGAACGAAGGTCTCGATAAATCCTTACAATCAATTGTTGCCATGGCTAATACCGATGGCGGGATAATAATTTTTGGGGTAGATGATCCTCAAAAAACAACACTCAAGGGGGCGGGAAGAATTTTTGGCATAGAGGAAAATATAGACCTTTACGATGAACTTGGTAGGTCTGTCAGAAAAATTTACCCTCCAATATCGGGAATTTGGCCACCCACTTTAATAGACGCAGGGAATGGTAAAAGAATCGGTCTACTTTTTGTACCAAAGGTTGGAGATGGATTTAGGCACTATGAAAATCATGTATGGGTTCGTTTAGAACGAGGGAATAAAATGCTCAATCCTCAAGATATTTTACATCTTGCATATGTGAAAGGATTTTCCAGGTCGGACAGGGAATTGGTGGAAGTCAATTTTAATTTATTAGAAACTGATTTTTATGAAGCATGGAGGAAGAAGCGTAATATTAGTGAAAATAAAATTGAGCTAATTTTGGAGAAAACAGGATTAGCTAGGCAGGGCGAAGATGAAAAGTTATTACCAACCAGAGCCGCAGTTTTGCTATTTGCTGAATTTCCAAACGATATTTTAGATTCCAAGTGTTCCATACGAGTTTTCCAGTATGAGGGGAACCTAGAAGTAGTCAAAGAAACTATAAATCTTATTGGTACGCCAAAGAACATCAACGGTCCTGTTGCGAAACAGATTACTGATGCTCATGAGTATGTTCTTGGATTGTTAAGATCGGGTATACGGGTACCATCTGGTTTCAAAACAACATACAGTATTCCAGAGCGTGCTGTTAAAGAAGCAATAACAAATGCAGTAATTCACCGTGATTATCACACAAAACGCGATATTGAGATTAGAATTTTTGAAGATCGTATAGAAATTGAAAGTCCCGGATTATTACCATTTAATATTACCCCATCAAATATCGGGATTGAACGGTCGCACCAATATCGTAACGATCTGTTAGTAAAACATTTGCGTGAATTTCCCGATCCGCCCAATCTTGATCAAAACGAAGGCGTAAGGGCCATGCGTCAGACAATGAGAACATCAAATTTATACCCACCGATTTTTTGGACATATCCTAATATTCAAGATGCCGTGAGGGTAATTTTGCTTAACGAAAAAGCCCCGAGCGAATGGGATAAAGTTTCTGATTATTTGATGAAAAATAAATATATAACAAACTCTGAGGCGAGGAAGATTCTTTATACAGAAAATACTGTTAAGGTTTCAAAAACATTTCATCGATGGGTTGAACAGGGGCTTTTGAGTAAAATAATTCCCAGGACGGGTGCAAAACGCAATGTGCGTTATAGACTACCGGCAACTGACGAAAAGGCGTTATTTACCCAAGACAAAGGTAAATAACCAAGTGACCCTTGTTTTGTAAGGAGATATAGAACATTTATTTTCTTTATATGGTCCTCCATAAAAATTTTTACAATCACCATACGAAATCCTTGATTTGGCAATCCGATAGTTTTCGGCCGATTAGAATTTTCGCAACAAGGAATGTAAAATCTTCATCTGCTCGTTGAAACAACAACTTCTTGACACGGTAAAAACTTAGTATAAACTACCTTTCAGATATTGGATAAACATTATCCGTTATT
>JBBTYU010000084.1:0-3847 GCA_038061675.1 Patescibacteria group bacterium
TGCACCAAACTTTTGAAGAAGCTTATGGCGGTTTTACTCCCAAGGATTTTGAAAAAAGAGAAATTGAGATAAAAGTTTTAAGCGAAACGTGGAAAGATGTTGCGATAAAATTCGTAGCTAAAAAACATCATAATGTGAGCCATCTTAAAGAATTTGGCGTTATTTTTATTAATCCAATAAGAGAAAATATCCCAGGCAAGTTTTTGCGCGATTTTGCTCTGCTCTTGCATTATTGCTATGAAATAAAATTTTATTCAAAGCTTTTTGAATATTATTTAAGCGATGAAAATTTTGCTGAAAAATTCAAGTCTCTTTTGAGGGGAGATGTAAAAGATATTTATAAAGTTGATGATAGCGAGTGGCTTATTGTCCAAAGGTATTTGGCGAAAGACTGTCCAAAAGACCCGCGTCTTTTTATGCCTCACGTGAATCCGGAATCCTTGCATTGGTTGAGAGGCGAGCGGGATCTTAGCCTTTTTAGCGTGAATAGCCCCGGCGTGAAAGTGGACTTGAAAATTTGGCATAATTTGGATTGGATCGGAGGAATTTTTCAGAATAGCAGCGAGCACGTGATCAGTTTTGATCTGGAAGATAATGCTATGTCGCTTGTATCATTTATGGAGGGCAAGGATGAGGCTTTTAATTATCATCAAAGAGAAGCAATGTGGACTAAGATTTTTTCTGAATATGCCGGAGGAGAAGAAAAAATGGAAAAGCTTCTTATGGAAAATTTTGATAAAGGAGTGATTAAATTCTAGGATCCATATTCATGAATTTGGTTTTTACATACTTATTTAATCCATTGTTGAATTGGGGCGCGCCGGTTTTTGGATTTGTCGTTATTTTTATCGCGGCCGTCAGGAGGTTTGCCCCTACACCTGAAAAACAAGTGGAAGGATTTACCCCGCACACCTTCAAGAAGGTGAGAGGGTTTAGTTATAAATTTTTAATTTGGCTGGTTTTAGGATTCAAAGTTCTTTATGCTTCCGTAGAAACTTTTAGCCAATATTATGTTTGGTCTGGCAGCCCATTTACGAAATTATTTTTGGATCAAAATATAATTGATCTGAATATTGTACAGGATTTTTTTGGAAAGATGACCTGGATTTTTGATAATCGTTTTGGTTATTTTCTGTTTTATTCTTGGGGAAGATTTTGGATGGAGATAGCGGTGTCCCTAATAGCGGCTTTGGCATTTTATTTATTTTTAAGATTTTTAAAGAAACACAAAGAAAGATTCTTTGAAGAGGGAGAGACAGAATTGGGATTCCTCTTGGCTTTGATGGTTGGCTGGTCAAATTTTATTATTTTCTTGCCTTTGGTTTTTTTGAGCGTGGTGTTGGTGTCCATTTTTAAAAAGTTAGTATTCAAGGAGATGTATACTACGCTTGGGGCGCCGTTTTTGTTGGCCGCTTTGATTGTCTTGTTGTTTGGCAGATATATCGTGGATATTCTGGGATTAACGGCATTTAGAGTATAATTAATGACGACATCAGTTCCTTTCGCCATTGCGAGCGACCGAAGAGAGCGTGGCAATCCCATGATAGATTGCTTCGTCGCAGACTCCTCGCAATGACAATCCATAAACATGCAAAATTTAAAGGATTTAATTAAGCAAGCGGAGAAAAATAAAGTCGCCATAGGCCATTTTAATGTTTCGGATTCAATGGCTTTGAAGGCGATATTTGAATCCGCTCAGGAACTAAAAGTTCCGGTGATCATTGGAACTTCTGAGGGCGAAGCCGATTTTCTAGAAAGAAATTTAGCTTCGGCTATGGTTCAAAGATTGAGGGCGGACAATAAATTTCCGATATTTCTTAATTCTGATCACGCGCATTCTTTAGATGGGGTAAAAAAAGCCGTGGCGGCAGGATACGATGCCATTATTTTTGATGGCAGCAAACTTTCTTTTGAAGAAAATATAAAACAAACTAAAAAAGCAGTTGAATATATAAAATCAAAATCTAAAGATATTTTAGTGGAGGGCGAGCTTGGGTATATTGGCGGATCTTCAAAGATTTTAAAAGAGATACCCAAGGATGTTTCCATAAATCCTAAAGACTTGACGAGCCCGGAAGATGCGGCGCGATTCGTAAAAGAAACTGGAGTAGATTTGCTTGCGCCGGCGGTGGGCAATATTCATGGCATGATTGGAGTGGGACGGAATCCGCGATTGGATATTGCAAGAATAAAAGCTATTCGTGAGGCGGTTAGCGCGCCATTGGTGCTGCACGGCGGATCGGGAATATCCGATAAAGATTTTACGGCCGCAATTAACGCCGGAATAAGCATTATTCATATCAATACAGAGATGAGATTGGCGTGGAAAAATGCTTTGGAAAAATCGTTAATGCAAAATAAGGACGAGGTAGCTCCGTATAAAATTTTAAAACCTTCGTTTGAAGCGATAAAATCAGTAGTGAAATCTCGCTTGCAATTATTCAATAAATTGATATAATAAACAAACTAAATAATTATATGGAATTACAAGTTCAAAAAAGAGAACAAGCGGGAAAATCAGCCGCCCTAAGAAGGACAGGGCTTATTCCCCTTGAACTTTATGGAAAAGGAGTGGAAAATTTGCATTTAACCGCGCCGGTTAAAGAATTTAAAAAGGTTTTAAAGGAGGCCGGAGAAAACACAATTGTAAACGCAATTTTTGACGGCAAGAAATATCCGGTCATTATCCACGAAGTCGTCCGCGACGGAGTCAGCGGCGATATTTTAAATGTTGATCTGTATCAGATCAGGATGGATGAAAAGATTAAGCTTATGGTTCCATTGGAATTTATTGGCGTTTCCTTGGCAGTTAAGGAAAAGAACGGTCTTTTGGTAAAATCCCTGCAAGAAGTTGAAGTTGAAGCTTTGCCGATGGATGTCCCGCATACATTGCAAGTTGATATTTCTAAAATCACTGAAGTTGGACAGAGTTTATATGTTAAAGATCTGGATTTGCCAAAGAATGTTAAGGTGGTATTTGATTTAAAGACTGTGGTGGCTACAGTGACCGCTAAGGTTACCGAAGAAGAAGAGCTGGCTATTCAGCAAGCTGCCGGCGCCGGAGTTGAAACTGTAAAAGTTGAAGCCGAAGAAAAGAAGGCCGAAAGAGACGCGGCTAAAGTTGTTGCCGAGGCTGGCGCAACTACGGGCGAAGCTCCTAAGGCGGAAAAGAAGGCAGAAAAGAAATAAATTCTAAGTATATAAAAAGCCCGTTTCTCTAATAAAAGATGGGCTTTTTTGTTATAATCAGTAATATAAGCGATATATGCCGGGCAGTGAAAATTCGGTCATGCCTGGCGGCAATTAAAATTCACAACCGAATTTCTACTGACCCGGTATGATAGTAAAACCCAGGCATTTAATTGATTTAAAAAATTCGGATAGCAATGTTTTCTCTAAGAAAAAATTGAGGCTGGATTTGCGCGAAACAAGATTAATCAAAATCCCTATTTTAAGATTGTTTAAAATTGGCGCCTTAATCGCGCTTTCTTCTTTTTTGGTTTTTGGTTCTGCGCTAGCGCCGATAGATAAGGGTCAATTTTCTTTGGCCGCGCAAAATGAAGAGGAAAGAAAACAGCTTGAAGATCAATTGAGTTCTTTAGAGACACAGATAGGCCAATATCAGGATACGATAGTTCAGTATCAGGGCCAGGGCAAAAGTTTAGAGGGCGAAATTAAAAAAATAAATGCCAAAATAGCTTCTTTGAATTTACGGGTTAAAGCCACCACGCTGTCTTTAAAAAAATTAAATGCTGAAATCGCTGATAATAAAGTCCAAATAAAAACAACGGAAAGCGATATAGAGAAAAATAAAAGAATTTTATCCTATACTTTGCAGGATCTGTAT
>JBBTYU010000085.1:0-1919 GCA_038061675.1 Patescibacteria group bacterium
TTTTTGATATGCAAAACCAAATTTTCTATGCTGGCGGGATCTTTCTTTTTTTAAGCTTATTTAGCGATTCTTTCAAAATCTAAAATTATTTTAGGCAATAGATCTTTTATATCAAAATCATGAATAAAGATTGAAATTCTTTTTCCTTCAACATCGGCCTCTATAGAAAAATCATTAAATCCGCCGAGTTCTAAAAGCTGTTTTATTATATTTTTTACGGTTTCTATATTATTCATATCAGATAATTCTTTACTCTATTTGTCGGTTATTTTAACTCTTTTATTTATATAAACCTGCTGAACTATGGAAAACAAGGAGGTTACCAGCCAATACAAGCCCAAGGCCGATGGAAGCTGCCAAAGGATCAATAAAGTGAATGCTGGACCCATGTAAACCATCTGTTTGGCCATTTTTTCCATAGCAGACAGCTCCTTGCCTTTTTCAGTCTTCGGTAAAGCCGATGTTCCCTGAAAATACTGGGCAATAGCGGCTAAACCAACCATAAGCATACTGCGATTTTTGAGATCTATCAAGCCTAAAAACATACTATTTATGCTTTCCGGAGCCGAAACAAAGCTATAAAGCTCATTGATTTGTAGATTAGAAAAGTCTATTGCAAAGAGTTTATAAAGGCCGATCAATATCGGAATTTGCACAAAAACCATCAAAATACTCATAAAGGGGTTCACATTATTGTTGCGGTAAAGATCCATAAGGGCCTTGGCTTGTTTTTCTTTGTCATCTTTATGGTCATGCTGAATTTTTTGTATAAGAGGCTGGAGTTTCTGCATTATTATCTGGCTTTTGGTGCTTTTGTAGAAAAGAGGAAATAAGATAAAACGGATAAGCAAAGTCAGTAAAATAATGGCCACGCCTAAACTTTCAGCAGTGGCATTTTGGTATAAAAAAATAAGGGTATTGAAAAGGGGAATGAATATATAGGTACGGAACATAGTGTTTGTGGGAAAATTTCTAATTACTAATTCCTAATTTCTAAATAATGACCCAAGCCCCAAAACCCAAAAAGAAATAGATAGCAACTTTTAGGATTTGTAGTTTGGGATTTATTTAGGTCAATTAGAGCAATTAGGTTGATTAGGTTAATTTTAAACTATCTTGTTTAAGGCTTCTTCCAGTTCTTTTATAATATCAGCTTTTTCCAATTTAATCATTGCTGGATAAACAATTATAAGAACATCAAATTTATTCTTGTTTTCAGCAACAACAAACTTTTTAGCAGTGTCTAAAACTATTCTCTTTATCCAATTTCTTTTTACAGCTCGCTTATCAACTTTCTTGCTGATCACAACTCCAAAACGATTGAAATCTGCCTGATTTGAAAAAGCTTTAATTAAAAAAGAACGGCCCCTAAAGGTTCGGCCGCTTTTGTTTAAAACAGATTGTATTGGCAAGCGATATTTTTTGGCTAACATAAACCTAAACAGTAAGCTTATGCCTTCCCTTCGCTCTTCTTTTAGCCAAAACACGCCTGCCTCCGGGAGTGCTCATACGTTTTAAAAAACCGTGAGTTCTGACTCTTTTCTTTTTTGCCGGTTGATAAGTCTGTGACATAATAAGTAATATAAATTCAATTAATTATATATTTATATATTACATCATTTTATATAAAAAACAACAGCGTAAATTAACCTAATTAACCTAATTCCTAATTTCTAAACAATGACTCAGGCTCCAAAACCCAAAAAAGAAATAGCTAATGACTTTTAGGATTTGTAATTTGGGATTTATTTAGGTCAATTAGAGCAATTAGGTCAATTAGAAATTTTAATATTTATATTAATTCATTATTAGTTGATTATTTAATTAATACCAAATAGAATAAGAGCAATAAAGCCAGCGAATATCTAGCTTAAAAAAGTTTTCCACAAGTCATTAACATATTGTTAAATTTCCACTGT
>JBBTYU010000086.1:0-3410 GCA_038061675.1 Patescibacteria group bacterium
CTTTTGCCCTATCAAGCCCCGCAATGCAGGGCGCAGCGATCTCTCTTTCTGTCATTGCGAAGGCTTTGGCCTGTGGTAATTCTTTCTTTCTGTCATTCCCGCGAAAGCGGGAATCTAGATCTTCTGGATTCCGCATCAAGTGCGGAATGACAGAAGAGCAGAGAGATTGCTTCTCCGCCGGTTGCCGAACTATTGCCGGCGGCATTGAAAATATACTTTCTAGATTAAGCTTGCCGAATTCCGAATTATTTCCTATTGCCGAATTCTCCTCTGCCAGTTGCCGAATTGCCGAATTAAATGAATCCAGCTCTCTTATCAAAATATTTGAATTAACAGTTTCTATTTCATAAAGCGAATGCCCTATCCTGACTAAAACATCCAAAGCGGAAATATTTTTAAATCCGTTGATCAAAGACGACTTATCCGAAGCGTCTTCTCCGGCCACGGCCGCATTTTCTAAAAACTCAAAACTTAGCCTTTCTAATCTATTTCGCAGATCTTCTCTTTTAATATAAAAAGACACTCTATTAAGAGCGTATGAAATTTCGCGGGCTTTCTTTTTTAAAAATTCGGAAGTGATTAAGGACATTAAAAATAAGTAATTCGATAACTGACAACGATAACTATGATACACAAAAACTAAAAATAATGCAAATGTCATTGCGAGGAATGAGGTCCCCGCCCGTCATTGCGAGGAGTCTGCGACGCGCCCCCGCACCTATTAGGTAGGTGGGGGGGCGTGGCAATCTCACAAATCAAAATATAGATCCTTCCATTGAGGGTTTGTTTTGTTTATTAAATCTATTTTCTTTTTCCTCGAACCGGCTTTAATTTGTTTCTCTCTTGAAATGGCATTATAAGGATTATCAAATGTTTTATAATAAACCAATTTTGTTACATTATATTTTTCAGTGAATCCTTTAATGATTTTATTCTTATGCTGAAAAACTCTACTCTTCAAATTATTGGTAACACCGGTATAGATAGCAGTGTTGGTGTTGTTCGTCATTAAATAAACGTAAAAATATTTATTCATATAGATTGCTTCACCTACGGTTCGCAATGACGGAAGAGGACGGATTGCTTCTCCGCCAGCTGGCGGTTCGCAATGACGGAAGTTTTATACGACATGCAATGTCGTTAGGTTTAGTAAAGATATAGAACGTTCAAACTAAACAGAAAATTTTGTAAGAGCGAAAATTATCAAAATAGAAGCCGCTAAAATAACAAGATCTTTTATAATTTGTTTTTGGGTAAGAATGCCATTAAAATAATCGGCGCAAGAATCAAACATAATATAAACAAAAACCGCCATTAAAGAAGCGGAATTTAAAAATCCCAAAGGCAAAATAGAAACAGCCCAAAGAATTTGCAAGATCAAAAAAGAAAAAACAAAAGCAATAAAATTATATCTTTTCGGAAAACTCGGCCTCGCCTCGCCAAAGCCTCCGGCGGAGCGCGAGTCCAGCCAAAAAAGCCATTCCTTTACCAATAAAAATATAACTACAAAAACCGCTAGGTATTTTAGATAAAAGAAAGTGTATTTGTTGGACATAAAATAAACCAAGAAAATGGAAAATATCAAAAATATATTTTTGACGGAATTCCATTCATAACGGCGAATAAAAGAAAATTCTTTTATGCCCAAAATTAAATAAAATAAAACAGAAAAGAAAATAATCGCCGGCAATATAAATTGGGCGTGGCTTAGCAATCCGATGCTAAACATAGCGGCTAAAAGCAGAGCTGAAAAAGAATAAATATTTTCAAGATTATTTTGGGCGTGATTTCTGAAATACAAAATAAAGCCCGTCAAGACAAAAATCAAAACAGGTAAAACGCCGAACTGGGATGTTTTGACCCAAAGTAAAAGCCCGGCAAAAATAAGGCTTTTAAGAATTAACCGCAATTGAACGATTCTCCAAACCGATTTTAATTTTTCCACCATCTTTTAATTCGCCCTTAATTAATTTATCAGCCAATTTATCAACTATAGTTTTTTGTATGAGCCGCTTCAAGTGCCTGGCGCCGTATTCCGGATTAAAACCATTTTCAACTAGATAACTTATCGCTCCACCATCTATCGCGACCTTAAATCCTTTTTGTTCAACTTTCTTTTTTATCATTTCTATTTGCAAACTAACAATTTTTTCAATATCAGCCTTTGTGAGCGGATTGAATATAATAGTTTCGTCTATGCGATTTAAGAATTCCGGCTTAAACTTTTCTTTTAAAGCTTCTTGGATCTTTTCTTTGAACTCCCCTTCTTTGGCTTGCAGATCGGAATCCGAACCGGAAGAAAAACCAAGAGTGGAAAGCTGTTTTAAGTAAGGCGCTCCGACATTTGAAGTCATAATTATAATAGTATTCTTGAAATTTACCATTCTACCTTTGCTGTCCGTCAAACGGCCGTTATCCAATACCTGAAGCAAAATATTGAACACTTCCGGATGCGCTTTTTCAATTTCATCAAAAAGAATAAGGCTGTACGGCTTGTGCCTGATAATTTCCGTGAGCTGACCCCCTTCATCGTAGCCGACATAGCCCGGAGGCGAACCGATAAGCTTCGAAGTGGCGTGCTTTTCCATATATTCAGACATATCCACTCTAATCAAAGCCTTTTCATCGTTGAACATAAATTCAGCCAAAGCTTTGGCTAGCTCGGTCTTGCCAACCCCGGTAGGACCAAGGAACATAAATGAGCCAAGCGGCCTGTTTTCATCGGAAAGTCCGGCTCTGGCGCGCCTTAAAGCGCTGGATACAGCCGTGATAGCTTCTTTTTGTCCGACTACTCGGCCACCCAAAACCTCTTCAATTTTCATTAATTTGGTATTTTCAGTCTCCAGCATTTTATCAACCGGAATGCCGGTCCAGCGAGCCACTACGCTGGCAACATCGCTTTCATCAACCATTTCTTTTATAAATCTTTCATTTTTACGACCGCGTCGGTCGTTAATTACGCCCAAATCCTTCAATAAATACTTTTTCTCAAAAGCTTTATATTCTTTTTCAGCGGCAGGCAATTCTCCGTACAAAATCTTGGCCACACGATCCAAACTGGCGTCTCTTTCCGCCATTTCGGCCTCATGCTTTAAATCATCAATTCTTTTTCTTAAATTATTATGATCTTCAAAAAGCATTTTTTCGGCGCGCCACTTGCCCGAAAGAGCTTCATTCTCTTCTTTGAGATTGATAATTTCTTTGTTAATAATTTTAAGTCTGGCCTTGCTTGCAGGAGAGGTTTCTTTTTGAATAGCTGACTTTTCTATTTCCAATTGAGTAATCTTCCTCCTCGCATTATCAATTTCTTGAGGAAGGCTTTCGGTTTCCAATCTTCTGGCGGCGGCGGCCTCATCAATCAGATCTACGGCTTTATCCGGCAAAAAACGATCGGAAATATAGCGAGCCGA
>JBBTYU010000087.1:0-5726 GCA_038061675.1 Patescibacteria group bacterium
TAAGTTGTATTTGAACCCGAGCATTACCATTTCTGAGCGAATTATTTTCTTGCCTCCGCGATATCTTTTCCACGCTTCATTATCCATTCCGTGAAGGCGAGTTATCTTAATGTTTTCAGCTATTTTTTTATTGTCTGTTGTTACCATACCCCCCTCCACCGAAGTCATATTTTTATTTGGATAAAAGCTGAAACAGGCCAAAGAATTTTTTAATCCGCCTATCATTTTTCCTTTCCAGCGGGATGCGATTGCGTGCGCCGCGTCTTCTACGACGGCCAGGCCATGTTTTTTAGCGATGGCAAATATTTTATTCATTTCACATGGCAATCCGCCATAGTGGACGGGGATGATAGCTTTTGTCTTTTTTGTGATGGCGGCCCCTATTAGTTTCGGGTCGATGTTGAGCGTGTGCGGGTCAATGTCAACTAAGACCGGTTTAGCGCCGGCATATTCAATGGCATTGGTAGTCGCTACGAAGGTAAGCGTAGTAGTGATAACTTCGTCTCCGGGGCCTACATTTGCGGCTAAAAGCGCGAGGTGCAGCGCCGCGGTGCACGAACTTACGGAAACTGCATATTTTGCGCCGACATATTCGGCAAAAAGTTTTTCAAATTCTTCGCATCTTGGTCCCATGCCAACCCAGCCGGAATCCAAAACTTGCTTAACCGCTTTTAACTCTTCTTTATTAAATGATGGTTTTCCGAAAACAATGAATTTTTTATTATTTTTCATATTTTACTGTCTTGATTATTTCCACCAATGATAGATTTTAGTGGTCTGTTTGAGCTGGAAGCCCGATCGTTCGTAGAGGTGTCTAGCCGGCTCGTTGCCTATCTGTGTGGTTACCGATATTTTCTCCGCTCCGCGTTCAAATAGGGCGTTTATTGCGCATTCCATCAGTTTTCCGGCTATTCCCATACCTTCGAATCCAGCTTTGACCTTGACCAACTCAACTACGCCGACGTCGTCTTTTAATAGGCAGGCGACCATTCCTGTTATTTGGCTATCAACGATATTTACAGTAGTTAACCCATTTTTATCATTCAATATATTATCAACCCAGATCTTATACATGGCTCTGGCTTGCGGGCGTAATTTAGGATCGATGTAAAATCGGCTTACCAAAGCAGTATCTTCGGAAAGCAATTCAATTTCTTTTATGGTGTCTTCTTTGATCTTTCCGCCACCATTAATAATAGAACATTTTCCCAGAACCTCTTTCGGTTTTTTATCGGCAATCAAGTCTTGTTTTAATAGCTCATATTTTACATGGCCGTCTACGGATAAGACGGACGCATTTTTGTCTAATTGCGCGCATATCGGATCCTTTTCGTTACAAAAAATATATGCGCAGTCAAGTTTTTTATCCTTGAATTCTTTTATGAATTCATCCACCCCTTTTTCTTCTAGCGCTTTTCCTTGGCAGGAGCCGATCTTAAATCCGAAAAATTTTGAATCCCAGTCTAATTCTTTAATCATTTTTATTTAATATTATATCACTATAGATTATGAAACTAATTAGATGGCGTTTTTGTTTTTAGTCTTTTCTTTGAAAAGGCGGATGAATAGATCCTCTAATTTTTTGGCGGAATTGGCCATGGTTCTGTTTTTATATTTTTCAAAAGCGTTATTTGCCATTTTTTTACTCATTTCTGGATTTTCTAGCGCTATTAAAAGTTTATTGGCTAAGTCATCGGCATCGCCCGGGCTTGTTAGAATGCCAGTTTTGCCGTCTATAACCACATCGGGAATACCCCCGACATTAGACGCTACAATTGGAATCTTGGAAAAAAATGCTTCAAAAAGTATAAGTCCCTGGCCCTCCCAAATGGACGGAAAAACGAAAATATCCGAAACCGCTAAAAGTTCCGGAGTATCCCTGCGCGCTCCGAGAAATTTGATTTTATCAGCTATTCCTAATTTTTCAGCTTTTTCTTTTAATTCTTTTTCCAGCCGTCCATCGCCGACTATCAGAAAATAAACATTTTCTGTTCCGGTCAAAACTTTCGGCGCTGCGTCCAAAAGAACGCTGTGGCCTTTTTGCGAGATTAGCCTGCCTATGGTCAATATCATTCTGGCATTAGCCGGCACACCCAAACTTTCTTTAAAAGTTTTTTTATCAATCTTTAAATCTATAAATCTTGTTTCGTCCACCGCATTGGTTGGTATTTCAATTATTTTTTCTGCCGGAAATTTTATCGTGTTTTTGGCATATTCCGTTATGGCGGAAGTGGGGGAAATGCAAGCGTCGGTGATATGCCGCAATAATTTATTGGTAATTATGAATCTTGCCTGAAGGTCGGGAATGAGGTTTTGTATTGCAGTCACAATAACGGGAGTGCCGGCAAAAAAAGCGGTTATGCGGCCGATGGTATCCGCCATAAAAAGCTGTGTAAAAATGACATCAAATTTATTTTTTCTGATGAATTTGTATAATTTTAGCCATTCCGGAAGATCGCGGAAGTTTTTGAAAGAAAAAATAGTTAAGCCCACGTCTTCTTTGAAATCTTTTTTGCTAAAAAATGATGTTGGCCGTGAAAATAATGTGGCTACGGAAACGTCAAATTCATCCCTATTCATTGAGTTGGCAAAATTGACCGTGAGTTTTTCTACTCCGCCCAAGCCGAGGTCGTTTATCAGAAACAGAATCTTGATTTTATTGGTCATAATTGAAGAAAAACAGATATGTTGCTGTTGATATTTATGATATTATTCGTAATTATAACCTCTAGACTAATAAAATCAAAACTAGGTTTTTTTCAATAGAATTAGCCGTTTATGGAAAACATTAAACAAAAACCCAAAATAGCCTTAATGAGTTATGCGATGGATAATCGCCAGGCGAAAGGGACGGCTCTATATACACGAAAGCTTATAGAGGGATTGCTTGCTGATAATAACTTCGAATTTTATTTGATTCACTATGAAAAAGTTGACGATCTTTTGTATAAAAAAGCGCATGAGATCATTATGCCGCGCATCAGGCTTCCTTACGGGTCCAGATTTGTTTCTCAGCTTTTATTTTTCTGGAAGTATAGGAAAAATAAATTTGATATCATTCATTGGTTTCAGCCGAGATTGTATCCATTTTATTGGCTAGCACCGGCCAAAAAGATAGTTGTGACTGTCCATGGAGCGGGAGAAGTGTATGTGCCGTTATATTTTGTTTTTTCACGCGTCGTGTTTAATTTTATTATGATCCATTTTCATAAATGGATAGATATGGCCATTGTTGATTGTGAAAATGCCGGAGCCGAAGTCGTAAAATACTATGGCTTTTCTGCCGATCACGTGAAAAGTATATATTTGGGCGGGGGAGAGAATTATAAGCCGGTTGAAAAATCCGAAGCTAAAGAATTGGTATCTAAAAAATATGGAATTTCAGAGTCTTATATTCTTGATGTTTCCCGTTTGCAGCCGCACAAGAACGTTGTTTCGCTCATTAATGCTTATGCTGTTATGAGGGGTTCTGATGTCTCAAGGAAAGAAAAACTGGTCATTGTTGGCGCCTCTGCTTGCGAGGGCAGGACAGATGAATATGACGCAGTTAAAAGATCGGCTTTTGCCAAAGATATTATTTTTATTGATTATGTTGATTCTGAGGATTTGAATGCGATATATTCCGGATCCGAATTGTTTGTTTTCCCTTCCCTAAGTGAGGGTTTTGGTTTGCCGGTTTTGGAAGCAATGGCTTCAGGAACGCCGGTCATTACCTCAAATACCACTTCCTTGCCGGAAATTGCAGGCGATGCCGCGATCACGGTAGATCCATTGGATACCGATGCCATTGCCAAAGCTATGAGACGCGTATTGGCTGATAAAAACCTTGCCAAAACTATGACTGAATCAGGCATTCGCCAAGCCGCCGAGTTTACCTGGAAAAAAACCGTTGATCAGACAAAAGATTTATATATTAAATTATTGGAAAAATAATGGATCAGGATAATTCAAAATGTTATTTTTGCGGGTCGCCGGAAAAACCGTGCGATATTGAAAAGTATGCAGACAACGGGATTGAATATACGCTGTTTGAATGTCCAAGGTGCGGAGCGCAATATTGGACTCCTTTTAAAAATCCCGGGGCGGAGTGGTATGAAAAAGATGAGCGTTATGCGGGAAGAAATTTGGACCCGGATATTGAAGCGAATTGGCATCAGAAGAAAGCCATTGATTTTTTGCGCCCATTTGTGGGAAAACTTCTTGATGTCGGATGCGGCGCCGGTACGTTTATGTATTGGGCGGAAAAAATGGGATGGGATGTTTATGGCATTGATTTTGACAGAGACGCCATTCACACGGCTAAGGAAGTATTTAAGTTAAAAAATGTTTATGATATGGATCTGGCTGGTTTTAGGAAAAATTTTCCCGATTTGAAATTTAACCTTGTTACTTTTTTTGATGTTTTTGAACATCTGGATGATCACCATGATTTTTTGGATCAGGTAAAGGGTGCGCTCAATCCGGGCGGATATATAGCGATGAGTATGCCGTATCGCGGTGGCGCGAGATGGCTTCAGCTTAGTGATTTGCCACCAAGGCATCTTACTAGGTGGAACCGTTCGGCTATTTCCGGATATCTTGAGCGTGAGGGATTTGAGGCTGTTTATGTAAAAAGGCTTCCTGCGGGAATAAGTTTTTTGGTGTCTAAATTGCAAAGAAAATACGGCAAATATTTTTCATTTAATATTATCGGAAAATTAAAAGACAGAGCTAGGAAAGAAGGCGGGATAAAGCTTGGCAGCGCGGCGGAAAGAAATATCGCAACGGCGCATAAGCTGGCGAGGATCAAGGATGTAGTGATATTCGGGTTTCCGGCGCTGATCATTTGGCTGGCGATGCTTTTTAGCTCAAAGCGTTATATCGGGCTCTTTGTGATCGCCGGAAAAAAGCGACAATAGGGAGACATTTGCGGTTCTATATAAGATATATGGACAGAAAATTGATTTACATTACGAACAATCCAATACCCACAGGCAGGGCATATGGCAATCAGATAATGAAGCTATGCGAAGCGTTTGCCGACCTTGGAATTAAGACGGAGTTAGTTTATTTGGGCGCGGAAAATATGGACAGGCGGGAATTTTTCGGTCATTTTGGCGCAAAAGATAATTTTATTCTGAGACCCGTTTCTTTTTTTAATTTTTTGAAATTAGAAAAATATATCGGCAAATTAAGTTTCTATCTGCAGAGCTTAATGTTTCTGATCAGGGTGATTTTTTTGAAAATAGACAGAGATGCGGTCATTTATACTCGGCATCCGGAAATCGCCTGGCTGATGGGATTGCGGGGACTTACGACTTATTATGAAGATCATGGAGGGATAAATAAGAACAGCTTTTTATTTTTAAAGTTTTTGAAAAGAGCCAACGGTATTGTCGCGATCAATGGTTTTATTAAAAATGAATTTGTAAAAAGAGGAATTGATCCTGCTAGGGTTTTGGTGGCTCCGAGCGGAGTTGATCTGAATAATTTTGATATTGATATTTCTCGAGAAGAAGCGATAAAGCGCCTGGATTTAGAGAGAGAGCTGGGCATAGATCTGAAAAATAAAAAAATATTGGTATATACTGGGAATTTCAGGACGAAAGGAGTGAGTAAGGGGGTGGATGAAATACTGAAAGCAATTGTTTTATTGAAAGATCTAGATCTTGTTTTTTTGGCTGTGGGCGGAAGCGCTGAAGAAATTGATCTTTATGGTCAAATAGCTACGGATATCGGCGTAAATA
>JBBTYU010000088.1:0-9685 GCA_038061675.1 Patescibacteria group bacterium
ATTCGGTAATTAAAGCCCCCAAAACAGCGACAACTGGCGGAATTGATATTACTGATAAAAATTTTTTCATATCAAATTATTAAAAATTGGATTAATTATCTATATGCTAAAATTATACCATAAAAAAGAGCCCCGACATTTGTCTGGGGCTCTTTTTTTTATAAGCAGTATATTATACGCGCTTAACATTCTTGGCAGCTGGGCCTTTTTCTGTATCAACGAGATCAAAGCTGACTTTATCGCCAACTTTCAATTCGTCAAACATAACGCCGCTCAATTCCTTAGAATGAAAGAAAAGATCCTTCACTTCGCCTTCGCGAGCAATGAATCCAAATCCTTTTTGTGTAAGAGTTTTGATTGTTCCGTCCATGTGATTTTTTATAGTTTTTTGTTTCGAGAAACTCGACTCTGTTTCCTTGTCTTGATTACTGGTAAATAATAAACCGTTTATGGAAATAAAGCAATAACTCACACCCAAAAAAAGTTATCCCCCTTTTTCAATTTTCACAATAAAGAACGCAGGGGTTATAATAAAGGTGAGGTTTGAGGTCGGACAGATCGTACCGCGAGGGAAAGTCGCTCAATTGCAACAGATTGATAAAACCGCTTATTCTCATCAAAAAGTCTTGTGCAAACAGGACTTTTTGATTTTATTTTTTAATTACTTTATATCAAACGGACGGAGAATACCGAGTTCTGTGAAATTATAAGTTATAGTATTGCCGGCTTTATCCTGAATGGTTATCATTCGCAATATCCAAGTACCCGGCGGAGAACCAACGGGCAATGTAAAATCAACTTGGTATGTTTTTGGTTCGCTTGCGTTTCCCGGCCAGTAAGGCTTTGAGAATTCTTCTCGGCCGGACTGTCCCTGGCCCAAACTGCCGCCGGTGGGTTTAAGGAAGTCAAGATTTACCCGCTTAATGCCGGAATTATCGTCCCACGCGCTATACCAAACAGTAACGTCGGTTTCTCCATCGGGCGCCTCCGGATGTTTTGGCGTCGCTTTAATGCGAATGGAATCAATATCAATCTTGGGCTTAGCGTAATCCGGATTTGCCGTTTTAATTCCGTGTGAAATCTCTTGTTCCCCTAAGCGGTATGTTTTTCCATTGCGCGCCACATCGGTGAAACTCAATTGTCTCAATACCCAAACGCCGCTGGCGTTGTATTTGCGAATGGTAAATGTGAATGTTGCGATTTGAGTCGTTTTATCATATTCGGCATAACTGTAAACATGCTGTCCTGTTTCGGATTGATTAAATTCAGCGTACCCCGACGAGAATCCGCTTTTATTGTCTTCCAGCGGCACCATAACCTTGATAATATATTCATCCAGATCATTAACGCTTATTTCACTGCGAACTCGTGTAATATCGGCAATTGGCGGCTCAAGGTCTTCTTCGGAATTGTCAATAAAGAGCAGCCACCCGAATTGATTCTGGAGTTCATAACGCTGGTTATTCACCCGATCATGGACCGATATTTGCCGAGGCATCCAGTAGCCGCGTTCCGCGAAACGATTGATGGTGGTTTCCGCCCGCAATGTATAAGGATCGCCTTGAAAGGGCTGAAAAGATAAATAGACCGACTGTTGAGTGCCAGAAGGAGGAGAAAGCGAAGTTCGGGCAAAAGCCGCCCCTTCGCCCACTTTAGCCAACTGCAATGTGGCGATGATTTTGTTGTCGCCGTTTGATTCTTTAGACACTTGAATATCAACACTGATTATTTTGCCGGGAAAAGTGATATCCGGCTCTAAATTAAAAACCTGAAAAGTATACTGTTCTTTCACTAAAATTACGTATTCATATCCTTTTGTGACACGTTTCAAAAAATTGTATTTTTCGGGCGCGATTGTCCGGACCCAGTCGGGCTGGTACACGTAATAGGCCACTGTTTCGGCAAAATCTTCTTCCGGATTCTTATAGGCGGCATAGGCGGAAACAAAGTTGGTGCTGGTTTTACGGAACCATCCGGGCTGATAAGGGCTGTTATAAAGCATTTCGGGATGATCGGGCACCGTGCTGGAGTTTGCCGGGACTGCGCCTAAAGCGTCTTCAAGCGACCAGCCCGAAAGCGCCGCGAATTCGTCGCGCGTTTCTTGGCTGAATATTTTTTTCCATAAAAAGTGCGAGAGTTCATGCGCGATAACTTGCTGGATAGTAATATCGCTCTGGTTTCGGAAAGTCTTATCCGAAAATTCAATATAATCATTCCGCGCAAGCGCCGCGCAGTTGGGACACAGCGGGTTGGATAAACCGCTTTTGCGTCGAACAATCTTGTTAAGACCCGAAATATTGCGAAAACCGATGGGAAGATCTTCCAAAACGGAAATAATATATTGAAGTTCTTCGGCCGTGAATTCCTGAAAATCTTCAGGCGGATCAGCCGCTCCCGTATTGTAACCGTAACGTGTTTTTAAAATATTTTGAAGAAGATACTTGTCATTGAGAAATGTTTTTAGAACCGCCAGAAAGAGACGATTTGAATAGAAAACGCGCTCTAAACCCGCATCTTCCGGCTGGAGCATTGGATTGGAAAATACGAAGGCGGATTTCGCAAGCCGCACTTGCCGAACATTATCTGAGGGGCCGTAGGGCAGTATTTCAAAATCCCGCGGCAGTTCTTTATCGGTAAGGATTACTCTCCATTGAATATTATTGGAGCCAACTCCCGTCCATATATCTTCCACTCGCCGGAACATTTCAAATAGCATTCCGGCCGTAGATTCATCCCACGACTCTTCGTTATCTACAAGGACGATATTATATACTTGCGCCAACCTGACTGCCGCATCGGTATTTAATATAGTTGTCGGCTTGCCATCAAGAATAATAATCGGCTTAGGCGCCGGTGTCGGCAAATATATTTCTCCGAGATATGACGTTGAACTGGCTTGCCAGCTATATGTGAAATAGGGAGTCGACGCGGATGAGAGCGTTTTTTCCGGCGCCGATTTTAGCGCGGGCGTTGGCACAGCTATCGGGGTTGGTGTAGCTAAAGACGTTGAAGTGGCTACTGGCGTACCCGTTAGCGTTGGCGCGGGAAGAGCTGTTGGTTCTGCTTTGGATTCCAGATCAAGTTTGGCCTTAAGTTCGGCTTCGGTTTTTGGCATTGGCGTAACGGCGGGTGTCGGTTCAAAAGCTTTCGGCAATTCGGTTACAGCCGCATCCATCGAAGATAATTTAGGTTCCGGTATCGTAAGCCGCGAAAGCAATTGATTTAACACTGCCTGCGTCTTAGGGCCAACTCTGCCTACCGACGGCAAACCATATTCTTTTTGGAATCGCTGTACCGCTTTTTCTGTAAGCGCGCCGTAATAGCCGCTTACAATTTTTTCGGGATACACATTGGAAAATTGCTGCAGTATCACTTGCAATTGCTTCACGTCTTCGCCCGCAGAACCGCGCATTAACTCTCTCGCAAAACCATCAGGAGAAAGCAAATCTTTGTTTTCCGGTTTAATTGCCGTTGGAGCAGCCGTCTGTTTCACTTGCAACTCCCGCAGATCGGCTTGTAAAGTCTGAATTTGCGCCTGAAGCAGCTTGATTTGTTTCTGCAGTTTTTCTGGCGGAACTTCGGCAAAAACAAACACGCTTGACAGGATGCCAAACAAAAAACAAATTATAAAAATAATATTTCTTGTACTTCGACTCATGATATTTTTATAATTTGTTTTTTGTTTCGAGAAACTCAACTCTGTTTCCTTGTCTTGATTACTGGTAAATAATGACCCATTTGCGAGAATAAAGCAATGGCCATCCAAAAGTTATCCCCTTTTTTCAATTTGCGCAATAAAGAACGCAAGGATTATAATAAAAGTGAGATTTGAGGTCGGATAGATCGTACCGCGAGGGAAAGTCGCTCAATTGCAACAGATTGATAAAACCGCTTATTCTCATCAAAAAGTCTTGTGCAAACAGGACTTTTTGATTTTAATATTCAAAATTCAAAACTAAACTATTCGCCTATTCGCGCGAATAGTGGATATATATAATATAACTACATTTAAATTTAAATTAAAGCAATGAAATTGTTTGTTTAGAGACTGGATTTTGATTTTCAGCGAGCCGATAAAATACTTGTAAACTTTCCTTATTTTTCTCAACAATATCAACAGCGTCTAGCAAACCCAAATGTTTCGACGTAACCTTGAACGAAAGACTGATATTTTTGGCAATATCGCCGACCGATGCCGGCTGGCGCTTTTTCAAATATTGTATGATCGCAAGCCGGCGTTTATTCGCCAGTGCTTTTAAAATTCTCTCTAGATTCTTCATGATATTTATTATACCAATTTATCACTATTCTACTATTCGCGCGAATAGTGGGTAAGTAAATTATTAATATAAAAATTACTTATTTAAATTATCAAAAATAGTGATATCGCCCTTCTCGTATTCTCCCATTTCAAAACCGTCATAAACAAAGTGGTCTCCGTCTTGGTAGAAATAAAGACTTGTCTTTTGATCAAGAACGATCATAAACCCGCGGCTGCCGGATTGAAGCGGGAAAATATCAACTCGTTCCACTTTAGAAAAAACCTCATGGAACTGATCGAATACGGGATTTTCTATGCCCATTTCTTTCGCCATCCTTTTCATCGCCAAACTAGGCCAAAATTTTAAAAGCAGTTTTGTAAACCAATTAATTTCGAATTTATCTTTGTCGCTGTCCATAATTAAAATTATTTTATTTTTACTATTCTACTAACTATTCGCCTATTCGCGCGAATAAGGGATATAACAAAAATGCTAAAAACGGGATCAATCTTTGAAAATTTCGTTAGTGAGCTCGGGGATACCGATCTTCTTTTTGGCGGAGTACGGAATTATTTTCACGTTGCCGGCCGCAGTTTTTATTTTTTGAAGCTCTTTTTGATGCTGGGACTTTTTCATTTTGTCTATCTTGTTCGCCACGATCACAATATTTTTTTCTTTTTCACGCAGATATTTAAGCGTGTTCAGATCACTCTCAGTCAAACCGACATTGGCATCTATAATAAGCACAACTTTTCTTTGTTTATAGTCTGACTCAAATAAATACCAAAAAATTAATTTCTGGAGCCTTTCCCGTCCTTCTTGAGAATCTTGAGAAAATCCATAGCCGGGCAAATCTATCAAATAGATTGATTCATTTATCAAAAACAGATTTACCTGCTGGGTGCGACCCGGAAAAGAACTGGTGATAGCCAGATCTTTTTGATGAGTCAAAGAATTAATGACGCTGGACTTGCCCACATTGGAACGCCCGATAAAAGCAATTTGCGGAATGTCCTTTTCCAGAAAATCATCGGGTCCCACCACGCCTTTTATAAATCTTGCGTTTTTAATTTCCATTGTTTTTTTATTCTGTTATTCCCGCCTCCCCTCTGTCATTCCCGCGAAAGCGGGGATCCAGTCTTTTTTCTGGATTCCGCATCCCACCTTTGGCGAGGCTCGCATGGAGCGGCAAGTGCGGAATGACAACGAATTAATTCTTCAGGTAATAATCCAAAGTATATATCCAATCCTCGTCCTGCCCCCCGTCGGTCATTTTCTGATTAAGCAGCCATTCCATATATCGCCTGTCGGACTTAACCACCTCTTCCAGTTTTTTATCTTTATATTTTCCAAAATTAAATATTTTATAAAGCGATGGCTTACTGGATATTTCAACCATTTTATTAATCAGCTCTTCTTCGCTGAACGCCGGAAATTCCTCCTTCATTCTTCCGAACAATTTATCAAAAACAGCGCAAAGAACTTTCACATCGCCTTCGGCGTCATGTGCCATAGCATCGGGCACTTCCAGCTCGTAATAATAGCGCAAAAACGGCAGATTATATTCTGAAATAGTATTTTTCGGATCTAAATACCTGGCAATACGCAAAGTGCAAATACTGCGAGGCGCATCCAGTCCCTCTGCCTTAAGCATGGCAATATCAAATTTGGCATTGTGAGCCACCAATATTCCCTCGGAAAGCAATTTCTGAAGCTCTTTGCTCATAGCGCTTCCCAAAAATGGCTTTTTGTCCGCCAGCATTTTGTTGGTGATATTGGTAATACTCATAGACTTCACGGTCATCGGAACGGGCGGTTTAAAGTATTCCGTAAAAAATCCTCCCGGAGTTTTATAACAAACTTGGCACAAACGGTCTTTTAATACTTCAATACCGGTTGTTTCTGTGTCTAAAAAAATAAAGTGTTCTTTTGTCATTTTTTTATTTAAATTTATTTTTGTCATTGCGAGAAGTTTGCGACGTGGCAATCTCTTCGTTTCTAATTTTATCTATAATAATTAATTATTAATTAAGTTCATAATAATTTTTATCATTGTCTCTTTTTCTATCGGATTGCTTTCGGCGATTAACAAAGTCAGAGCTACCAATGAATTATTATCAATTTTCTTTTCACCATTTTTACCGGAAAGATATTCGGACTTATCCAAAAAATAAACAAACATAAATGCGCCTATGCGCTTGTTGCCATCAGAAAACGGATGGTCTTTGACAAGAAAATAAAACAAATGCGCCGCCCGCTCTTCAATAGAGGTATATAAATATTTTTTATCAAATGTCTGATAGGTATTTTTTATGATGCCCTCAAACATACCGCCGCGCTCCTGGCCGAACAAACTCTGCGCCAAATTATTTTTTCCGCCAGAAGCGGATCCGCCTTTGGCGGAAATAAAAAGACTTTTTCTTAATTCCAAAACCACATTCCTGCAATCCTCATACTTCAGAACAAATTTTGTTTTTTTCCCTTTCGGAGCTTTCAGTTCGCTATCATCATATTTTCTTAGAATAGTAAGCGCCTTTTCATAATCATTCAAAAGACCCAAAATTTCTTTGGACTCGCGGATTATTGATTGTTTTTTTATCATTATGTTAATTCTACAATTTAATACCTGTTCTGAAAAGATTCCTTTGTTTCCTCATTCGCCCATTCGCGCGAATGGGCGAATGAGGGATATAAGAATTGAAAAATTAAAGACCCGAAAGAATATGCTTGATAAGCGGCTTTGGATCGTCTGATATCCTATAAAACATTTGTGAACTTCTCTGCTCTCTATCTATAACATCCGCTGCTGTAAGTATGCCTAAATGCTTAGACGTTGCTTTGAAAGATAATTTTATTTTTGCCGCAATATCTCCAACTGCCGCCTCCTTTTTATTTTTTAAGTAAAAAATGATGGCTAAGCGGCGGCGATTTGCAAATGCTTTAAAAATTTTTTCCAATTCCTTCATAAAATATATTATACTATATTTTATTTTTGCCCTTCACTTCTCTATTCCCCTTCATCTCCTTACCGCCTCATTCGCCCATTCGCGCGAATGAGGGATATGACAAAGGGAAGTAAAAAATGAGTAAGGACTATTTCTTAGGAACCCCAAAAAGCTCATCAACTTCCGCCTGAGTGAGCGGACGAGTTTTTCCCGATTCCAATTTGCCAAGCTTTATATGTCCGATGCGGATGCGTTTCAATAAAGTGACTGTGTAGCCGAGTTCGCTAAGCATTACGCGAATCTGGTGCTTCTTGCCTTCGCGAAGAACAATATTCAGGCGATAGTCGGTCATAAGCCTGGCCTTTGCGGGCAAAAGATCTCCGATATCTGTGCGCATTCCCTTTTCAAAAATTGCCGGTATTCCGCCGCGAAGTTTTTCCCGGACTTCCACAATATATTCCTTTTCAAACTTATCTTCCTTGCCCGCCATAGCTTCCTTGCCCGTCGAAGCCTTGGCGAAGTCGGGAGCGGAGGCAGGTTCGCCCAAAATCTTTGAAGTGACTCTGCCATCATTGGTCAGAATCAAAAGCCCCTCGGACTCTTTATCTAATCTGCCGATAGGAAAAATGCCCTTAGACTGCCAATTTGTAATGACGCTCGGCTGATTCTTGAGCCCCTGTGTGGCTATGCCCCACGGCTTGTAGTATGCCAAATAGACCATTTCTTTTTTCTTTGATCCCTCATTTACCACCACCTCGTCTCCCGCATTCACCGCCATCCCCAGCGTGGCGCGCTTTCCATTTACCAAAACATACCCATTCTCAATGAGCCTGTCCGACTCCCTCCTTGAGGCAAGTCCCATATCTCTTAAATATTTATTTATTCTGATTGGGTATTCCATATTTAGCCCCTCACCTATTAAGGATTGGGATTTAAAATTTTATAGTCATTTATTAACCTACATCATCAAACTTACTTTAGCATTATTTAACACAACTAAAAAGAAATTTACAGAAAATTATCCTTAATAGGTGCGGGGCTGAAAAACTATTCTAGCATTATCGGATCTATTAAACTACTTTTTACGCCTTTTATTTAAACGCCTCACAAGTCGTGAGGCGTTTTCTGTCATTCCAAACTAGATTTGGAATCCAGTCCCCGCCAAATCACATTTTCTGCCAAGCTATAAAAACCATACCATTAAATTCAACCAAGTTTGGGTCCTAATCGGCGAGCAAAGGGTATATACTTAAAAATCAGTAATCCAACATACTTTTTATTATGAAAAACAAAATACTAAATGCTAAAAAAATTCTAATTATCGGTGAATCAGGTCGTGGTAAAACCACCCTATCAATAAAACTTTCTGAAAAATTAAAATTACCATTTCAATCTACGGATGACTTTTTTTGGAAAACTAAATATTCTGAACGTAATAATATAGAAGAAAGTATTGAAATGGTTAAACAAATTTATTCCGCAGATAAATGGATTGTAGAAGGAAGTACTACCCATTTAATTGAGCCAGCTCTTGAAAAAGCAGATGTTATTATTAGCCTTACCTTTAAAAATATTGCTCAACAATGGTTATCTTTAATAAAAAGATATGTGTCTAAAGAAAAAAATGAAAAATTCGGTCAAGTATTTGGTTTGATGGTATATGTAACACGTAAAAGATTCGGTATAGGAAATAACAAGGAAAAACTAAAAAAGGAACTGCTAAAACCTTATAATAATAAAATGTTGGTTATCTCGTCTTTTAGTGAAATTGATAATTTACTTACTTAATTTTATTTGATAAAACAGGTTCTCTGACCTGCGGGCGAACCCTTTGCCCAAATCTAAACGCCTCACAAGTCGTGAGGCGTTTAACAGTTCTGTCATTCCAAACTTGATTTGGAATCCAGTCCCCATCCAGTCCCCGCCAAATCACATTTCCCGCCCAGTACAACTGCTATTGGGGTTTTTGTGGGGCTTGTAGTGAGCTTGTCGAACTAGGGGTGATTTTTAAGAAAAACGGTACCTGATACCGTTTCCCCCTCTCAATTTTAATCATTCGCCCATTCGCGCGAATGAGGGATATGACAATTGGAATCCGATCTAAAATCCCCCTACCAAAACATACCCATTCTCAATAAGCTAAAATATTTATTTATTCTGATTGGGTAGTTCATACTTTTATTAAAGGTATTCTAGCACTATAAACTTATTAGACTATCTCTTTTTTTAAAAATAACTAATATTATTCCTGTTTTAATAGGAATATTTTTGTTCAAGAAAAATAAAGAATGATATAATATAAGTATTAGATTTCTATTTTGTACAATGCTTTTAATCAATAAAAAACAGCATACAAGTGATTTAAAAATTCGACAGGCCCTGATCAAATATATAGGAAGGCAGTACAATAGTCATCCAGGAAAGATAATTGAGGAATTCTCTGTATGCGATGGGACCGCACGTATAGATTTGGCGGCA
>JBBTYU010000088.1:9695-10482 GCA_038061675.1 Patescibacteria group bacterium
TTTGGCTGCAGTAAATGGAATAATGCATGGCTTTGAAATAAAAAGCGATTTAGATTCACTGGGCAGATTACCTCACCAAATAGAAATATATAACTCAGTATTCAATAAAATTACCTTAGTCGTCGGCGCAACTCACCTATATAACGCTTTTAATATAATCCCTGATTGGTGGGGAGTTATTGTGGCTAGAGTAAATAAAAATGGAATGGTTTCTTTTAATGAGATTAGAAAACCCGAAAAAAATAATAATGTAAAAGTGCACTCTGTTGTAAAACTTTTGTGGAAAGAGGAAGCTATTGGCGTTCTTAAAGAAATTGGATTCGCTCGTGGTTACAAATCAAAAAACAGAAACCAGATTTGCAAAAAAATTACAGAGGAACTCGATTTAGAAATTGTATCCTTTAAAGTCAGGGAGTCTATTTTGTTTAATCGAGAGGGTTGGAAAGTTGGTGCATAACTAATGCTATGTGGTGGCTAATTCCTGCGGCAATCCAATCCCATGTACGCCCCATACCTTTTACACTATTATCTCGCACGTAAACTTCAAAGTGTTTAGCCTTTTTTGAAATATATTCATCACCAAAACTAAATGAGCCCCCCTTATTATGGGTCGCACTTTTGAATTCTGGCTGCTTAACAAGAAGAGATGCATGAGTCAAATACAATTCCAAGGCGCGTTTCTTGCCTTTCATTATCATCCACTGAGATTGAAGAGTGTATTTAAGAGTGGATGTTGATTCAAAAAATTGTAACGAATCATTATATAGGGGGTGCCTGATACTATAAT
>JBBTYU010000089.1:0-3662 GCA_038061675.1 Patescibacteria group bacterium
CTGACGATCTTGATTATTTTATCCAATAATTTAGCAAAAATAAAAGCATTAAATAATGGACTGGTGTCTAATATTGATCTAATTACAATTTGCGCCGTCGCGGCCCATGGGGATAATTTAAAATTAAAAACAAACAGCCACTTAAGCGTGGCTAAAAAATCCCAAAAAGAAAGCTTATCTTTTTTAGTATTTACCCCCTCGCCTAATATTGATTCGGTCATTTTTTATAAATCTAATCAAGATAATTATAAAACTAAAAACACAAACTAACAAAATATTTTATAGGTGCGGGGGTTTATATTTTCTTCCATTAGATAAAATTACTGGTGCTCGGGGCGGGAGTCGAACCCGCATGCCTTTTGGGCGCAACGTCTTAAATGTTGTGCGTATGCCATTTCGCCACCCGAGCCTATTTTTATTTTTTATAATTGTACTTCTTTAATCCTCAGCCTCTATGATGCGGCGTTAAACTATGACAATTAGGACAAAGAACTCTTAAATTTGACAATCTATTATCTAGCCGATTGCCATTAATATGATCCAATTCAAGAGGTAAGTACCCATCCTTTGTGCGCTTTGCCCAGCCACACCATTCACAATGTTCAGATTTCAATTTAGCAATAAAAAGTCTTTTTTTCAACTGAAAACTATGAAAATATGTTCCTTTAACTAAAATTTTATCTAACGGAACCCTCGGCTTTCCAATGCCCGTCAAACCTTTATTCCAAGCCTTGCCCTTAAAATGTTTAATATTTAATCCATATTCTTTTATATATTTTTTGATTTGTGAATAATTACCGCCTGCATCCCGTAAATTTAATTTAACCAGTACTTGTCTATAACTAGTTGAGCCCCTTACAGCTTCTTTGAGTTGAACTTCCGTCCATGATCGTTTTCTATTCATTATTAATAAATTATACTAGATGGCAAACGCAAAAACAATATTGTTCAAACACGTACTCTGTATCTCATATTTGAGGCCACGATCGGAATCGAACCGATGTATAGCTCTTTTGCAGAGAGCTGCCTTACCACTTGGCTACGTGGCCATCAGATTACAATATATATTGTAATAAAAAAACAATAAGAAGTATAGAATACTTTATTTCTTATCTCCGAGCAAGGCTTTCTCTATCAACGCCGCATTCCTAAGCCCGTAATCAATCTTAAAAACCAGTTCCGGCATCGGTCTGATGTTCAACTTGCGATTCATTTTAAACTGCAAATCTCTTTTAAGCTTATTCAGTATTTCCAGAACTCTTTCAGATTTTTCTGATGGCAAAACGCTAAAATTTACAATCGCAGCTTCTAATTTGGTATTCACATCCACATCGGTGATGGTAACTAAAGCTTCCGGAAACTCCAGATCTCTTTCGAACATTTTTCCCAGCTCTTCCCGTATTAAATTACCAACTCTTTGCGGCCTAAAAAATTTCATTATCTTTGGATGAGATGATACTCGGTTTTTATTTCAACATCAGAGGTTATCAAAAGTCCGCATTCTTTACCCACTCCAACGCTCACTGCGTCTTTTTTGCTTTCCTGCAAATTTATCAATTTTCCGGTTCCAAGCACTTCCCCGTTTTTCTGAATTTCCAAAACGATATTATTTTTAATTTCGCCCATAATCACTTTTCCGCCGACAATCTGCTTTCCCGCCTTCTTTCCAAAAGTAGCCAAAACTTCCAGCTCCCCGACTATATCGCCGGCGCTCAAACACGTAAAATAGCTTTCAATAGCTTCAATTAATTCATAGATAATTTCCGAGGTTATTATTCTGACCCTATTATCTTTAGCTAAATTTTCAGATTCTTTGCCGGACCTCACCTTGAAACCTAAAATAACGGCATCGGTGGCAATAGCGCTTTTAACATCGGCATCGCCTATTTCACCGACGCTCTCGCTTATAATTTCCAATTGATATTTATCTTTTTTAGGAACTTTATGAATAAGGTCGGACAAAGCTTCCAAGGATCCGGAAACATCCGCTTTAAGAATTATTTTTACCACGCAGGCTCCATCAATTTTACAGAATCTTTTTCTAGCTTCCGGACAAGTGGTTATTGCCATTATATTTTTGATATCTTCATCCTTAAGATTTCCGGCTAAAAATTCTTCGCCAGTCTTCGGCAAATCATCAAAACCAATAATCACACCCGGACTAGAAGGGGCTAACTCCTGAACTTTTTCTCCCAAAAAATTTTCCAATATTTTTATCTTGCCTTTGGCGGTTTGAGTGGCAATGGAATCGCCCACTCTCAAAATTCCGTCTTTTAAAATAACACTAATCGTAAAACCTCTCTTGCTGTCTTTTTTAGATTCTAAAATTACCCCATCGGCATTAGCGCTTGGATCGTATTTCAATTCTTCCATTTCCGCGGTTAACAAAATTAGATCTAAAAGCTCGTCAATTCCTTCTCCTGATTTATTGGAAACGCCCTGAAAACCCACATTGCCGCCATAACCCTCTAAAGCAACATCGTTTGCCGCCAGATCATTTTTAACTCTTTCAATATCCGCGGATGGCTTGTCTATTTTTGTGATAGCCACCACAAAAGGAGTTTTGGATTCGTGCAGAACCTTAATAGCCTCTTTTGTTTGAGGCTTAACCCCTTCTTCCGCCGCCACAACTAAAATTGCCACATCGGCAACTGCCGCGCCGCGCACCCTCATTTTAGAAAACGCCTCGTGTCCCGGAGTGTCTATAAAAGTTATTTTTTCAATATTTTTAGAGCCATCCGGATGGGTCGCATGTATGCGCTCAATTTCATACGCGCCAACAGATTGCGTAATTCCGCCTGCTTCTTTGGCGGCTACATTAGCTTTTCTTATATAGTCCAGCAAACTGGTTTTGCCGTGGTCCACATGGCCCACAACAACAACAATCGGCGGACGTTTTTCAGCCCGAGGCTGATCCGCCTTTGGCGGAAAATTTTTCTGTGTTTCAGTCATCGTCTTCTAAAAATAGCTCTAAAAGAGCTAAAAGTAAACCCTCCCACTTGAATGAGGGCGATTTTTAATTTAAACTCATAACTAGTCAGCCGTTAGTTTCAAGGTTAAATTGGTGAGGTGTCCGAGAGGCTGAAGGAGGCAGGTTGCTAACCTGTTATACGGGTTTAAATCCGTATCGTGGGTTCGAATCCCACCCTCACCGCCAAAATTGGGAAATGAGAATAAAACTTAAAGCAAAAAGAGCCGTTATTTGCTATAATTTAAGGTATTAATTATTATTAAAGAAAAGAAAGGTCGGATAAGATAAAAAGTTTTCTAAAATATGTTTTATTTTACCATTTCTAGTCTCGTTGCAATTTCAGCGGTTGTAGCTGTTTTTGTTGCCAAGAAAGCAATGAAGCGAGGATTAACCTACTCCGCGATGTCCGCTACTGTTTGGGCGCTGGTATTTATTGCCATCTCTCGCGTCTGGCATACATTGCGGGAATTGCTTAATTTAGAAGTTCAAATGGGCGACTTGCCGGAGATAATTGAATACACCCTACTTTTTATTGCCTTTATTGTTTTTGTGTGGCTTGCAAATAAAACAAATAGCATAAAAACGTCTTGATAAGAGGTTATTGAAATTAGAACCGACCCGCTAAAGTTTACCTACTCCGCCGAAGTTTCAACGCAGGCGGGGCCCAGCCAGTTCCGTTCGGATATTTTCA
>JBBTYU010000090.1:0-1124 GCA_038061675.1 Patescibacteria group bacterium
TTATGGAAGAAAATTTAAACCAACAGAATTGGGGAAGCGCGGATAATAGCGGCAGGCCAATGCCGCCTCCGCCTCCTCCGCCGGAAATAACTTTGCGCACTATGCAGTCGGACATTGAGTCTATAAAACAAAGCGGTGGCGAGAATCCAATACCAAAACCATTTACTCCGCCGGAAATTAAGAAACAAAACAACACGGAGTTAGAAGACCTATCAAAAGAAGATGGCATGATAAAACCAAATAATGGCGATGGCGTTCTGCCTCCTTCGGAGCCTCCAAAAAAGAAACTCAAAATTTTTGTTTTAATTGCTGTTTTAATTTTAGTTATCGCAGGGGCAGTTTTCGCCGGTTATAAATATATTTATCCGATGTTTAAGCCGGTAATTCCTGTTCCTCAAGAGCAACCCGTTGTAATTCCTGAAAATCTTCCAATCACTGAAACCATTTCCCCGGTTTCTGAATTAGCGCCTCTCGTTGAGGAACCAGTTGCTATAACACCAGAAGTAACGCCAGAAATAATTCCAACTCCAGAACCAGTAGTTTTAAAACAACATATGTCTTTATTGGTTTCTTCGGCTGATCTTTCAGTTCCGCTTGCATTGTCTGCTGCCACCTCCATGGCTTCCATCAAAGAACTCTTAATAGCCGAGGCCGCCAATAAACCGGCGACAGCGACGGCATTAAAAGAAATTACATTATCTGATCAAGGCGGACAATTGGTTTTCGCCGATACCTTGCCGATGTTTTTATCCGCATTTACATCTGCTGAACTTACCCCCTTATTTGAAGAAGATTTTACAAGTGTTATCTTTTACGATAGCAATGGCGCTTGGCTTGGCATGATTGCTAAACTTAGAGAAGAAATTGATGTTGCTGCCGCTAAAATTCTGATAGCTAAATTAGAAAAATCTGCTGACATTGCTAATTTATACATTCAGGATCCGGGTACGCCAGCCACGGCCGGATTTAGGGATGGAAAGGCGAATAATTTATCACTAAGATATTTAAGTTTTTCTAAAACCGGCGCTTCTTTGAATTATGGCTGGACCAGTAATAATTTATTAGTGATTTCAACTTCTTATAATGGCGTAAAAGCCATGCTTACTAAGTTGGGAGTTCAATAA
>JBBTYU010000091.1:0-7939 GCA_038061675.1 Patescibacteria group bacterium
ATTCATTCATAAACCCATCATTTTTAGCAACGATTATTTTTTCCGGAAGAATATTTTTTTCTATTAAAAAATCAATCATCTGATGACCTGCGTTGTGATAGGTATTTTTATATTTTGATCCCGTATTTCCCAGTCCTAGAATAGCCTTGTAAAGCATATCTCTATTATAGTAAAATATAGGCAATGAAACAATTTTTATTAGCTTTTTGGGAAGTGGCGGAGGTAATTTTAATTGCCGTGGTTACAGTTTTTTTTGTCAGGACCTTTTTAATGCAGCCTTTCTTGGTGAGCGGGGCCAGTATGGAGCCCAATTTTTCCACGGGGAATTATCTTTTGATTGATGAAGTGACTTATCGTTTAAGAGTTCCGGAAAGAGGCGAGGTGGTAGTTTTTAAATATCCCAACGACCCTTCGGTTTATTATATTAAAAGAATTGTCGGGCTTCCCGGAGAACGCATAATTGTGAAAAATGGAGAAATAAAAATAATCAACAAAGAGCATCCAGATGGCATTAAAATGGATGAAACCTATTTAAATACAAATTTAAAAACATTAGGCGATATTGATTCAACCTTGGATAGCGATGATTATTTTGTGATGGGAGATAATAGAAGCTTCAGTTATGATTCAAGAAGCTGGGGCGCCCTTCCAAAAGGCAATATTGTCGGCATTGTTAGATTAAGGCTTTTTCCTATAAATTCCGTTGAAGCCTTTAATTAAATATTTCTTAATATTTAACCCTGTTAAATAATTTTGCCTAAATGGCAAAATTGATATAAAATATCATTTAACGGGGTGCTCACTTTTGCAGCCAATCGGGCTGCGTTAATAAATTAACTAGCCCTCTTGGGCAAAAATGGCATGTCAAAGAAAAAAATAAATCTGTCTTTGGTAAAAGGAACTCACGATATTTTGCCGCACGAACAATTTGTTTGGGAAAAATTAAGGAAAGAGATTAGGCATGCGGCTGAAAATTATTCATTTTCAAGAATAGACACTCCTATTTTGGAAAATTTAGATCTATTTCAAAGAGGCGTCGGAGAATCTACGGATATAGTAGAAAAGCAGATGTATAATTTAACCACAAGGGGCGGAGATAAATTGGTTTTAAGACCGGAAGGGACATCCGCTATTGCCAGAGCGTATATTCAACACGGGCTTTCTCATTTAAGCCAGCCTCTTAAAGTTTATTATGACGGCCCGTTTTTTAGATATGAACAACCGCAAGCCGGAAGATATAGGCAGTTCAATCAAGTTGGTTTTGAGATAATTGGCGGAGAAAATGATCCTATTTATGATGTTCAAGTAATGATAGTCGCTCTTAGATTATTAGAGAGTTTGAAATTTAAAAATATTTCCATCCATCTTAATAGTATCGGCTGTAAGGCTTGCCGCGCGATCTATAAAAAGAAACTTTTAAATTATTACAAAAATAATAAAAAAGAAATCTGTAAAGATTGTAATAGGAGGATGTCGGAGAATCCGTTGCGCTTATTAGACTGTAAAGATGAACATTGTGAAATTGTTAAAAAAGAAACGCCGAGCATAATTGATGATCTTTGCGCTCCCTGCAGAAGGCATTTCAAAGAAGTTTTGGAGTATGCCGAAGAGTTAAAACTGCCTTATCGGATTGACCCATTTATAGTGAGGGGTTTAGATTATTATAATCGTACGGTTTTTGAGTTTTTTGTGGAAATGGAATCCGCTGATGGCGAAAAGACATTAAGCTTGGCTTTGGGAGGAGGCGGACGATATGATTATTTGTTTGAAATTTTGGGCCATAGAAATACTCCGGCTATTGGCATGGCTTTTGGAATGGAAAGAATTGTTGAGGCTATAAAAGCTTGTAATATAAATTTGTTGCCAAGACAAAAGAATAAGATTTTTTTGATAGCCATTGGCATTGAAGCAAAAAAGAAAGGACTATCTTTGATAGAAGAGTTTGTGAGATCGGGAATTAATGTGAGCGAATCAATCGGCAAGAATTCACTTGGCGCCCAATTAAAAGCATCAGACAAAGAAGGCGCTTCGTGGGCTTTAATATTAGGTCAAAAAGAGGTATTTAAGGAATCAGTGATTATCAGGGATCTTAAAACTGGAGTTCAAGAGACAGTTTTGTTAAAAAAAGTAGTGGCGGAAATTAAAAAAAGACTGTAATTTGATATGTCCGATTGTATTTTTTGCAAAATAGCAAAAAAAGAAATTCCGTCAGATTTTATCAACGAAACTGATAATTTGGTGGTTTTTAAAGATATTAAGCCCTCGGCGCCGATTCATTATTTAGTTGTTCCTAAGGAGCATATTCAATCCATCGCTCATTTAGAGGGTAATCATAAAGAGGTCTTAGCTAGTCTTATTTATAGCGCCAAAGACGAAGCTAAAAAACTTGGTTTAAAGGGTTATAAACTGGTTTTTAATGTTGGCAGGGAGGGCGGACAATTGATCGATCATTTACATCTTCATTTATTGGGTGGATGGACAAAAAAGTCTGATATTAACGCTATGCCGCATCCATCTCTCGACAAATAATAAGAAATCTGTAATAATCTATAAACTATGTTAATAAAAAGAAAAGAAGGCGAGTCCGTGAGTTCTCTCTTGTTTCGTTTTTCCAAAAGGGTTAAACAGAGCGGAATTTTACGCGAAGCCAAAAAGAGACAGCGCCATGACAGGCCGGTTTCTCGCATTAAAAGAAAACTTTCCGCTATTCATAGAGTTAATAAAAAGAAGGAAACAGAAAGAAACAGAAAGTTGGGTTTGGTATAAATTGACCTAATTAACCTAATTTCTAAACAATGCCCCAAACCCCAAAACCTAATAAACTCAAAAGATAAGTTCTTGTTTAGTTGTTTGAGAATTGGGATTTGGGATTTATTTAGGTCAATTAGAGCAATTAGGTCAATTAGAAATTTTAATTTTGTTTTGTATGGAACTATTAAAAAAAATAAGCGAAGATCTAAAAGCCGCTATGAAATCCGGTGATCATTTTACTTTGGGGGTTTTAAGAATGGTAAATTCCGCTTTGCAGAATAAGAAAATTGAAAAAGGTAAAGACGCCATTCTATCTGACGAGGATACCTTGCAAGTTTTAGTTAAGGAGGCAAAAAAACGAAAGGAATCAGTTGCGGCTTTTGAAAATGGGGGACGTCCGGAACTCGCGGAAAATGAGAAAAAAGAGCTCGCTGTTATTGAGGCATATCTGCCAAAACAAATGAGCAGGGAGGAAGTTGCTAAAGAAGTTGAAAGAATTTTGTCCGGAGTAACCGATAAAAGCAAGTTTGGTTTGGTTATGAAGGAAGTTATGAAGGAGCTCAAGGGCAAGGCAGACGCAGGAATGATCACTGAACTAATAAAAGAAAAATTGGGATAGATAGTCTGTTTTTCCTATGTCCATTAAAGTATCGGTAATAGATAAAAAAACTGAAAAATATAAAAGAATTATTTTAAAAAAAGCTCGCTTAGTGGCGAGTTTTTTGGCCTTAGACGGCTATCTGGAAATATTTTTAGTGGGTGATAGGCAAATGAAGAAGAATGTTTTGTCTTATGTCGGTAAAGAAGCGAGGGGTGAGTTTATAAGACCGGATATTAAAGAGAAAAATTTGGGCGAAATATACCTCAACCCTTTTTATATTAAAAAAAATAAAGAGAGTCTTTTATTCATGTTGTACCACGGACTTTTGCACATTGCGGGCTATGACCATAAGCGGAAAAATGATAGAATAAGAATGGAGAAGCTGGAAAAAAGAATTTTTTTTAAATTTGGCGGAAGTTCTCGTTCGCGGTTTCTTGAATATCCATAATTCTTTCTTTATTTCTTATGTCAGATAATTACATTACCGGTTTAGATATCGGCGCTAGCAATATTAAAGCAATAGTCGGCCAAGTCAATGAAGACGGCCGAATTTCTGTTTTAAAGGTGTTCAAATCTCCATCCGCGGGAATGCGCAAGGGCGTAATTGACGATTTTTCTGAAATGACTAGGAGCCTTTATCAGATTTTCGGAGAAATTAAAATTTTTTCCAGGCAAGCTTTAAAAAATATTTATGTAAATATAGAGGGCTGTGATATTCATACGCAGTTTTCGCGCGGAATAGTCGCCGTTTCCCGGGCTGATTTTGAGATCCATAAGGATGATATTGATAGGGCCGTTCAAGCTTCTCAATCAGTAAAACTTCTTTCAAATCGCACGGTTCTTCACGCAATCATCAAGGAATATATAGTAGATGGCATAAATGACATACGCGATCCGTTAGGCATGATCGGCAATAGGCTTGAAGTTGACAGCCTTATCATAGATGTTTTTGACCCGGCTATTAAAAATCTTAATAAGTGCGTAGAATCGGTCGGCGGCAATGTGAGCGGATTGATTTTTAGCCCTTTGGCCAGCGCCCGTTCGGTCTTATCAAAAAATCAAAAAGATCTGGGGGTGGTGTTGGTTGATATCGGTTCCAGCACAACAGGCATCTGTGTTTATGAAGAAAACAAACTTATTCATGCGGCCGTTCTTCCTGTCGGTTCAGGCAATGTGACCAATGATCTGGCGATAGTTTTAAAAATATCGATTGTGGCCGCGGAAGCAATCAAGCTTTCTTTCGGAACCGCCTTGGCAAAAGAAGTTTCCGGAAAGGAAACAATTGATCTGAGAAAAATAGATTCAAATGCTAAAAATACGACAACTAAAAAGCGCGTGGCCGAAATTGTTGAGACGAGGCTTGCTGAAATATTTGAATTTGTAAATAATGAATTAAAATCCATCGGTAAGGCGGGGCAATTGCCGGGAGGAGTGATGCTGGTTGGAGGAGGTTCAAAAATTGCCGGAATTGTTGATCTGGCAAAGCAAGAATTAAAACTTCCGGCCCAGATAGGCATTCCGGAAACGTCATCTTTAGAAATTGCCAGTGGAGAGCTGAATTTACAGATAGAAGATCCTGAATTTGCCTGTTCCGTCGGTTTGATGATTTGGGGAAGCGATAAGTGTCCTAGGGGCGGAGATAGTTTTAAGGGCTGGTTTGGTAAAATAATTAATTCATTAAAACCATGATAAAGGATAATAAAAAAAGAATAGGTGATGAGAGATCAATTGCTCATGGTCAAGCAAATATAAAAGTAGTTGGAATTGGCGGCGGGGGAGGCAATGCTGTCCATAGAATGAAGAAATATTTTGAAAAGGGCATTGATTTTATCGCTATCAATACCGATTCGCAGGATCTGGAGTGTTGCGATGTAAAAAATAAAATTCATATTGGCAAGAATTTGACTCGCGGGCTTGGCGCCGGCATGAATCCTGATCTGGGCAAACAGGCCGCGGAGGAAACTCGGGCGGAAATTATTGAGTCAATAAAAGGAGCCGATCTGGTTTTTATTACTGCTGGTTTGGGTGGCGGCACCGGCACGGGGGCTTCGCCGGTAATAGCCGAGATGGCTAAGGAAGCCGGCGCCTTAACCATTGCTGTAATTACCAAGCCATTTTCCTTTGAAGGCGCCCAGCGCGGAAGAATAGCCGATGAAGGATTGCAAAAGCTTAGGGAAAAAGTTGATACGATGATCGTTATTCCAAATGACAGGATTTTTTCCGTGATAGATAAAGATACTCCGTTAATAAAGGCGTTTGAAATTGTTGATGAAATTTTGCGCTATGCCGTGCAGGGCATAGCCGATCTGATAGCTATGCCGGGCATAGTGAACGTTGATTTTGCCGATGTTAAGGCGATTATGCAGGATGCGGGACCGGCTATTGTCGGCATAGGAATGAGTTCTGGCGAAGGAAGGGCTATGAAGGCGGTAACTCAAGCGCTTCATTCTCCGATGCTGGAGGTTTCTATTGAGGGGGCAAAAGGCGTTTTGTTTGGAATTTCCGGAGGAAAGGATCTGAAGATGAGCGAGGTCAATGATATCGCTAAAACTATTTCGGAGTCAGTTGATTCAAGCGCGAAAATAATCTTTGGGGCTTATTGCGATAAACATATGCGACCCGGGTTTTTAAAAGTAACTCTTATTGCAACCGGTTTTTCCGGCAATCCGGTTTCTAAATTAAATATTTCTTCGTCTGCCAATCTGTTCAATTCTGTTTCCCGGGAATCAAGAGTTTCGCCGGCAATAAAAGAAAGCAAAACTTTAGACGAAGAAAAGAGCAGGCTTGAAAAAGAAAGATCTCAATCGGCAAAAAAGAAAGGTTCCGAATGGGACATACCGGCATTTTTGAGGAAGGGCAAGAAATAGTATGCTGTCGCAACATAATACAAAACTACAAATGCATACGAATGCCGCAAATAAAAACATGCTATTTTCTTTATATATTCGTTGTATTCGCATAAAATTTGTAGATTAGCATTATATTTTAAAATGATAAAATTCATCAAAAAAAGAGACGGAAATATAGTCCCGTTTGATAGAGCTCATATTATAGCGGCTATTTTAAAGGCAATGGCTGTTTCTGGCGAGGGCTCTGAAAAAGATGCGGAAAAAGTTACGGATCAAGTCGTTAAAGATTTGGTTAAAAAATATGATAAAGATGGATTTCCCGGTGTTGAAAATATCCAGGATATTGTTGAGACAAATTTAATTTTGATGGACTATGCCAAGGCGGCCAAGGCCTATATTCTTTATAGGCAGGAAAGAGCCAGATTAAGAGAGCAAAGAAGAGAGGTCCCTGAAAATATTAAAAAGCTGGCGATGGAAAGCAAGAAATATTTTAGCAATTCTTTGTCAGAATTTGTTTACTACCGCAGTTATTCAAAATGGATAGAGGAGGAGGGCAGGCGTGAAACTTGGATAGAGACTGTCAACCGCTATATGAATTTTATGAAAGAAGAGCTTGGTAAAAAATTATCTGAAAAAGAGTACGAAGAAATTCATCAGGCTATTTTAAAACAAGAAGTAATGCCTTCAATGCGCTTGATGTGGAGCGCCGGAAGCGCCGTGAAAAAGACTAACGTTTCGGCCTATAATTGTTCTTACATAGCTATTTCCAAGTTGAAAGATTTTTCAGAAGTGATGTATCTTTTGATGTGCGGCGCCGGAGTCGGTTTTTCCGTTGAACAGCAAACTGTTCAAAAACTGCCCCAAATAAAACGGCAAATTAAAAGCAAGATCCGTTCTTGCGTTGTTGAAGATAGCAAGGAGGGCTGGGCGGACGCTTTATATTTGGGATTGAAAAATTGGATTGATGGCAGGGATGTTTGTTTTGATTATTCAAAATTAAGGCCGATGGGCGCTAGGTTAAAAACTATGGGCGGTAAAAGCTCCGGTCCTGATCCGTTGAAGCAGGCTTTGGAATTCGCCCGTGAAAGAATTTTAGCTAGGCAGGGCAGAAGGCTCACTTCTTTAGATGTTCATGATATTTTATGCAAGATTGGCGAAGTAGTGGTAATGGGCGGAGTGCGCAGAAGCGCATTGCTTTCGCTTTCGGATCTGGACGATGAAGATATAAGAGACGCTAAAAAGGGGATGTTCTATTTGACCGATCCGCAAAGAAGCATGGCGAACAATTCAGTGGCTTATATGGAGAAGCCGACGGCCGCTCAATTTTTAGATGAATGGGTGGCGCTGGCAAAAAGCGGATCCGGCGAAAGGGGCATTTTTAACCGCGGCGGATTAAAATATCAGATTCCGGAAAGGCGCTGGAAAAAAATGGGAAATAAATGGCTTACGGCGGGATGTAATCCTTGCGGTGAAATAAATTTGCGTTCAAAGGGATTTTGCAATCTTTCAGAAGCGGTAGCGAGGCCGAATGATACTGAAAAAACTTTATCTAAAAAGATACATCTGGCCACTATATTGGGAACTTTCCAATCCACACTCACTAATTTTCCTTATATTTCAGAAGAATGGAAAAAGAACTGCGAAGAAGAAAGATTATTAGGAGTTTCTATTACCGGCCAATGGGATTGTCCAATAGTTGGAAATAAGAGTGTTTTGAAAAAGCTTAGAGACAAAGCCG
>JBBTYU010000092.1:0-5802 GCA_038061675.1 Patescibacteria group bacterium
CAATCAGATCTACGGCTTTATCCGGCAAAAAACGATCGGAAATATAGCGAGCCGACAAATTTACAGCCGCAATAATGGCTTCATCGCTGATTCTCAAGCCATGGTGAAGTTCATACCTCTCTTTAAGACCTCGTAAAATACTGATACTGTCTTCAATGCTCGGCTCTTCCACCAAGATAGGCTGAAAACGCCTTTCAAGCGCCGGATCTTTTTCAACGTGCTTTTGAAATTCTTTTAAAGTAGTGGCGCCAATGGCGTGAAGCTCTCCGCGAGCCAAAGCCGGCTTCAATAAATTGGAAGCGTCAATAGCGCCCTCGGCTGAACCAGCGCCCACTATCATATGTATCTCGTCTATGAATAAAATTAGGCGTCCGCTGGCATTTTGAATTTCTTTTATAAAAGCTTTCAAGCGATCTTCAAATTCGCCCCTGAACTTAGTGCCGGCCACAAGCGATCCGATATCCAAAGCAATGATTTCCTTATCTTTTAACGGCTCCGGAACATCGCCCGAAATAATTCTTTGAGCCAATCCTTCTATTACCGCAGTTTTTCCCACGCCCGACTCGCCTATTAAAATAGGATTATTTTTAGTTCGTCTTGAAAGCACCTGAATTATTCTGCGAAGCTCTTCTTCCCTGCCGATTACCGGATCAAGCTTGCCCTGTTTGGCTTTATTGGTAAGATTGACAGCATATTTTTCTAAAACCTGAAATTTGCTCTCGGGAGTTTCGTCTACCACCCTAGTTGAGCCCCTTAACTCCGCCAAAACCTTTATAACTCCATCATGTCTCAAACCGGCCCTTTCCAAAATAACTTGAGCCGCTGAAGATGTGTCTAAAATACCCATAAATAAATGCTCGCAGGAAACAAACTCGTCTTTTTGAGCCAAAGCGAATTTAGCCGCTTTTTCTAAAATATGAATAAGTTCTTGGGAAAGGTATAGCTGGGAGATATTCGCGGTCTGTGAAGCCGAAAGAGACTTTGGAAGCTTTCTAAGCTCCTCCTCTATATTTTTATCTATTAATTCTAAATCAGCTCCGCTCTTTTCAATGATCGACTGGACCAAAGACTGGCTATCTAAAATTAAAGCTGAAAGCAAATGCAGGGCCTTGAATTCGCCGTGATTTCTGGAAGCGGCCATCTCTTGGCCATTCTGAAGCGCTTCCTGCGCTTTTATTGTGAAGCGGTTGAAGTTATTACGCATGATTTTTATCAATTTTTCTGTCATTGCGCCGCCCATATGATTGGGCGAGCCTCGCTCAAAACCTTTTGAGCGGGAGGAGTCTGCGACGTGCCCCCGCACCTATTAGGTAGGTGGGGGGGCGTGGCAACCTATCTATAGGTTGAGATTGCTTCTCCGCCAGCTGGCGGATCGCAATGACAATATAAATTTATATTCTTATTATAATTATATCATAATAAAAAAATTAGCACTCTGTCAATGAGAGTGCTAATGATTCCGCTAAACGGAGCGGTTTTCCCTTTTTTGTATAAGTTCAGCGCGCAATGCGGGCTTCTTTCCTCTTAAAAATAATCCCGCCCAATCATCCGGTTTCCATCCAATCTGCGTCCAATGTATCCAACAGCCAAGAGCTAAGGGCTGGCCATTGCCGGGATTACGCGGATATTCGGTCCAGCCAGCCATGGTATCCTGAAAAATCTTACCCTTGAAAATAATCTCTCCTTTTTCTCCGTAAATGGTAAGATGATCGCCGGTGTGAATACAATAAAGCCCATCATACCCTTTTTTATCTTTACCATTATCAATAGACCAAATCATACCCTCGGTTCCACTTTCCCAAAAAGGATCAAGTACGCCTCTAATTATCTTCACTTTCCGATTCTTGAATTTTCCCAATGCCTCGCGGCAAGCTTCTTCCTGGCTATTTCTGATCACACGAACAGATAAATCATTTAGGCAATGCCTTATGTATTCAGCCTTTGTAAGAGCGCTAAAAAGAATTTTTTTATCAAATTCCCTTAAACAATCCATCATGTCTTTTGTACTGCACGCATAAGCGTAATAGTCTCTCTTTTCCAGCTGAAAGAAATTATTGAAAGTCCTCTCAATTATCCTGATATGAATTCCTTCGCTCCGCGCCAATTTTAAGATCTTCTTAGTTTCTTCAGTAAATCTCAACCGATCCATATTTTCCTCCTTTCAATATGTTAATGTGCAATCACTTAAATATAATATATACTAGAATATATTAAAAGCAAGTGTATGTATAAGTGCTTTGAATTACGAAATGCATTTGTCATTCCGGCCTTGAGCCGGAATCCAGTTAATTTACCGTTTAAAATAATAATCTGGATGCCGGATCGGTGTCCGGCATGACAGAAAGAGAGTATTTCGTAATTTAAAGTAGAAAATAAAAAAGCGGCGAGTGTTTTTCTATAGCTGATTAATATCGGCGTCCAAACTATTAATATCTGTTTCTAAATTGCCAAGATCGGTAGCCTGCAATTCTTCTTCAATTACAATCGTTGTATCTTCCTCGCTTAAAGCCGGACCCGCAACCTCAAGAGATTGTTCGGCTGGCTGTCTTAACATAAGAAATGCGGCGATACCAATTGCAAGAGCAAGAATTACCCATAACCCTGCCCCGCCTTTTTTCCCGACCTCTTGGTCGAGGATCCTCGATGGCTTTGCCATCGGGACATTTTGCATTAGTTTTTTCATAAAATAAATTTTATTGTTTACCCCGCACCTTTTAAGGATTGGTTTTTAATTTTAATGATTTATTATTTCACTCATTCAAACTCCATTTTCACTTTTTAATATAACTTAGAAATTTTTACGAAGTTATCCTTAAAAGGTGCGGGGTTTAATTTAATTTCCTGAAGTTTCACTTTCCGAAGCTGGCGCAGCTGATGTGGAAGCTGCCGATGATGCCGCCTCATCAACTTTTGGAACTCCTTTCAAAGAAGTCAACGCATCAACAGTCGCCTGATGCGCTAATTGCATTACTTCACGAACTGCCTTTAAGTCTTGATTTAATTTCTCGCGAGTTTGCGCGACCGCGGATTTGAGCTCGGTTTCAGAAACAATATCAATGGGATATGCCTTGCTCGCTTGAGCGCTAATTGCGGTTCTGGCGGCCACGATAGCGATTTTGGCTTTTTCCAGCGCAGGACCAACCGCGGAAACATCAGCGCCATTGGCGGCGGCCTTATCCGCGCGCAATGAAATCTTGACTAATAGATCTTCTAAGCGCAACAAGGCATCAGACCACTGCGCGGTCATTTTTACATTAATTTCATTAAAGCGCTTATCCAATTTTTCAACGGTTGCTTTTTTACGCTCGTCTTTTATTTTCTCTAGTTTAGTTTTTAATTCAACTTTCTGCTCTTCTCTCTTTGTTTTTAGTTCTTCTCTTTGTACTTCAATTTTATTTTTGAATTCTTCGCGCGATGCCTTCATCTCTTCGCGGGCTTGCTCGGCTTTTTGCTTAAATTCTTCTCGCGAGGCCTTTACAGCTTCCTTTTCCTGCTCGGCTTTTTGTTTAGATTCATCGCGAGCCGATTTTACAGCTTCTTTTTTCTGCTCTCTTTCAGCTTTTACTCCTTCTTTTAAAGCTTCTTTTTCCGCTTTAATTCTTTCTTGCTCTTGTTCTCTTTTAGCTTTCAACTCTTCTTTTATAGTTTCCGCTTTTGCCTTTATAGCCTCTCTTTCCGCTTCAATTTTATCTTTGGTTTCTTTTACGGCCTCAGAAGATTTTGCCCTTAAAGCCTCTTTTTCTGCTTCAATTTTACTTTTAACTTCTTTTTTAACCTCAACCGCCTTTTCCTGCTCGGTCTTAATTGTATTCTTGGTTTCTGTCTTAAGCCCGTTATTAGCTTCTTTTACTTGAGTTTTTAATGCTTCGGCGGCCGTTCCTGATACGGTTTGGGTCTTTTCTTGAGCCTGAACCGCGGAAACTTCAACGCTATTTACCCCCTCACCTACTTTATAGGTGCGGGGGTTTATTTTTAAACTCTGGTCGCCCTGCGTCTGGGCATTAGCCGCCATACCAAAAGACATAGCGACGACAGCTAAACTGATTATTATTTTTTTCATACTTTATTTTTTATTTTACTATCGACTTATTTTTCATTATACCACTATCATATTACTTTTCTCAAAGCCGCCAGCAATTTATCTACTTCTTGTTTAGTCGTTTGCCTGCCAAAAGAAATCCTTATGCTTTCACTGGCTTTCAGATCGGAACAACCCAGCGCTTTTAAAACATGCGATGGTCTAGCCATTCTCGCCGAGCAAGCCGATCCGCCCGAAACCGCAAATCCGGCAAAATCTAATTTAAATATCAGATCTTTTTTACCAGGGAAATAAACCCCCGCACCCACTCGTTGGGTGAGGGGGTAAAGATTTATATTATTCGGAAGTCGCTGTTCCCCGATAGCCGGACCATTCAGTAAGACTTTGGGGTATATTTTCTTTATTTGTTTAAAAAAATAATCCTGAAGCTTTAAAAGTCTCTGACTTTCCTTTTTTCTAGAATCAAAAGATATCTGGGCGGCTTCCGCCATACCAACAATTCCGGCAACATTTTCCGTACCCGATCTCAAACCCTCTTCCTGTCCCCCGCCGGTGATCAGAGGATGAATATAGAATGGTGAATTATGAATTATGCGTTCTCCATTCACAATCTTTAATTCATTATTCATAATTCTGCGCGCATATAAAAGTCCAACACCCTTGGGACCATAAATTTTTTGGGAAGACAAAGTCATCATATCTATTCCTAATTCTTTTACATCACAATCAAGATAATTAAAAGCTTGGACGGCGTCAGTATGAAGCAAGGGGAATAGTGAATTGTGAATAGTGAATGGTGAATTCTTTCTTAATTCATTATTCTTTATTCTTAATTCATCGCGAAAATCTTTAATTATCCCGGATATTTTCGCAATAGGCTGTATCGTGCCAACCTCGTTATTCACATACATAATAGAAACCAAAACAGTTCTTTCATTCAAAGATTCCTTGAGTTTTTTTAAATCAACTATGCCATTTTTAGAAACCGGCAAGTAGACGACCTCAATGCCCATTTCCTCTAAGTCTTTCGCTGTTTTCAGAATTGACTCATGCTCTATGGATGAAACAATCACTCGTGGAATTATGAATTGCGAATTATGAATTATGCCTTCTGCATTCTTATTCTTTATTCCTAATTCATTATTCATTATTCTCTTAATGACCCCTCTTAAAGCAAGGTTATTTGCCTCCGTCGCCGAACCGGTAAAAATAATTTCTCTATAGTCGCAATTTATCAATTTAGATATTTTATTGCGCGCTTTAAAAACAGCCGCTGAAGCTTCTTGTCCGAATTTATGCAATGATCCCGGGTTTCCAAAAATTTCAGAATGATATGGCGCCATAGCCTTTACCACCTTTGGATCTACTGGGGTAGTGGCGGCAAAGTCAAAATAATATTTCATTGGCAATTCTTCTCAATTACAATCGGCGCCACATTAATATCTTTGGCGTATAAATATCCTAAACCAAAAGATAATGAAGCAATAAAGAAAAATATTATAAATAAAACGACTTCTCGCTTTTTTAATAACTCTATAATTTTAATTTTTAGCTCTGTAATATTTAACATGAATTTGACCCCGCACCTTTTGAGAATTGCTCTTTAATCAGGCTCGAGGATGAATTTTCTATATTTATTTTTTCCATTATACTTCGTTATTATTTTAAAAAAAATTTACTATATAATATATTCTCAAAAGGTACGGGCTCATGTCAAATCATTTAACTATGACACCGAAAGCCTCTTAATTGGTCGGTTATAA
>JBBTYU010000093.1:0-8768 GCA_038061675.1 Patescibacteria group bacterium
ATTATTAAAATATTGTGTAGAAAAGTAATTTTATGGAATTTGAATTGTTCCAACGGGATAATTTTTCTCAAACAGACATAAAATATAAAAAATTTAGCGGTAGCACCGCTGTTTTTAACGATGTTTTGGCATTGTATTTTCCCGCGTTTGAAATTAAAGACGTTTTGCAATTGGACAGGTTGGAAATAAATTCCCAAAATTTCCAGATATTGTTATTCATTAACGGAACAGATAAAAAAATATTGCTTCGTAAACACAAATTATTGACCGGATTAGACCAGATTAATTTTTATCTGGAGATATTATCCGCGTTGGACAAAAGCGGCGCGAAAGTGAGCCGGGTAATTAATTCTTTAAATGGCGGGCATGCCGTGAAAATAAGCGATGGCATTTATACATTATTTGATTTTATAGAAGCCGATTATTTTTCGCCGAACGAAAATAGTTTGAAGGCCGCGGCAAAAGAAATTGCCAAGGCGCATCAGGGACTGAAAAATTTAAATGAAGATCGGGTCTCGGTCATTGAATCATTCAGTAAAATAGCCGCTACTTATTACAATAAAATAAAATCATATTCGGAAAATGATTTTTTGGAAATAGAAAAGATATTGGCAAGTAAGAAAAGAAATGAAGACGATGAGCTGGTTTTAAAAGAATTGGCATTTATCAAAAAAACAATTCTGGAAGTTAAAAGCAGGGAAAAAGAAATAGCATTATTGCCGAAGCAGATTATTCATTCCGATCTGCATCCGCATAATATATTGATGAATGGCGGCGCTGTCGGCGCTATAATTGATTTTGACACTATGCGGCTTAGCCAGCGCGCCAGAGATATCGCTTTTGCTGTATATAGATTGGGCAGACAATTCCTTATCGGCTTGGATGATGGGGCGGCCGCGCTGAAAGCGCCGTTGTTATTAAAATCGTTTATTGATAGTTATATGACAATAGAGAAGCTGTCTAAGGAAGAGATTCGCTTGATGCCGATATTGATCAAAGATGAATTTTTATTGAAGATATTGTTTGTCTTGAATGGAATTTATAAAGAGGGTAATTTCTTATGGGCAGGCGATCTGCGCAAATTTCTAGCGGCAATGCAAGAAATTAATTATTTTTGGCCAAATAAATAGTATGAATAAAAAATTATTTTTGGAAGAAATGCTTGAATATATTCCTTCGGGAACCCAGACTCTAAGCAAGAATCCGGGACAATTTGTGATCGGTGTAACCCCGCCCGTAATTGATAGGGCAAAAGGAGCTTATTTGTGGGATAAAGACGGAGATAAATATTTAGATTTAATGCTGGCTTTGGGACCGATGGTTTTTGGCTATGTTAATAAAAGAATAGACAAAAAGGCAAAGGAGCAGATCGATAAGGGCACAATTTTTTCCTTACCGTCCGAAAAGGAATTGGAGCTGGCAAAATTATTAAAGGAAGTGGTGCCCTGCGCGGAAATGAGCAGGTTTGTTTTAAATGGCAATGATGCCACTAGCGGGGCCATTCGTTTGGCTAGACATATAACTAAACGGGATCATATCGCGAAATGCGGATACCATGGATGGCAGGATTGGAGCATAGGCACCAAATCAGGAAGAAATGCCGGCGTCCCTGAATTAGTAAAAACCCTAACCCATGAATTTACATATAACGATCCGGAGTCTTTAAAAAAAATATTTGAGAAATATCCAAATCAGATTGCGGTTGTGATTTTAGAGCCGGCTTCCAGCGAGAAACCAAAAAATGGTTTTTTGAAAAAAATAAAAGAGATCGCAAAAAACAATGGAGCAATATTGGTATTTGATGAGATGGTTACTGGCTTTAGATGGGCTTTGGGCGGCGCGCAGGAATATTTCGGCGTAATTCCCGATATAGCCTGTTTTGGAAAGGCTATATCAAATGGATACCCCTTGGCTGCTATTTGCGGCAAGGCTGAATATATGAAATCAATGGATGAAGTCTTTGTTTCTATGACCTTTGGCGGATTTATACCCAGCTTGGCGGCTGCGATTGAAACAATAAATATGATGAAAGAATTAGGAAATGTTCATAAATATATGCATGAATTAGGAGATTATTTTATTGATAAGGGAAATGAAACATTTAAAAAATATGAGTTGCCAATTGAGCTTGCTGGTTATGGCCCACATCCAATAATGAAGGTAATTATAACCGATGATTACATAAATCGTTTGATTAAAACTTTTATTTATCAAGAAATGAATAAAGCCGGAATTTTATTTAGTTCTTCAATGATGATTGGTTATATACATAAAAAGGAAGAAATTGATTTTGTCTTAAAAAATTTAGATGTTATTTGTAAAAAGATAAAAGAAAAAGGTGATTTTAAAAATCTTGAAACATTGTTGGAGGGAAGGGTAATTGAACCAAGAACCGTAAGAACTTATCAATAAAATAAAATGGAAGATATAAAAGCTATTATTTTTGATTGGGGGGGGGTTTGCTGTAATGAGGGAGAGCCGTTTGCCTCCGAGGCTTTGCAAAAAACATTATCTTTGAATCCCGAACAAATCGCGGAAAAAGCAAGGAATATATATGACGGGTATTATACCGGGAAATATAACAGCGATTCTTTCTGGCGTGAAATAATGCATTTTTTTAAATTGAAAGAAAATCTGGAAATTAATCCGTGCTCTCTTTCTGAGGCATACCTTAATTCTTACGGTATATATCCGGATATTATGGGCGTCATTTTAAAATTAAGAAAAAAATATAAATTAGGATTGCTTTCAAATTTAACCCCTGAAATGCGGAATAAAATAAAGAAGAAGCATGATTTAGAAAAATATTTTGATGCGGAGGTTTTTAGTTGCGATGCGGATGTGGCGGCCATGAAGCCCGATTCAAAACCGTACAAGGCAATTTCTGATAAATTAGGAGTGCCCATGAAGAAGTGTCTGTTTATAGATAATTCGTTGAAAAATATTGATGCGGCGAAAAGACTTGGTATGAAAACTATATTATTTTCAAACAAAGAAGCTTTTTTAAAAGATATAATCAATTTTTTGTAAAAAAATGAAAGTATCAATAATAATTACGGTTTTTAATTTCGAAGACATGGCAGATAAAGCCATTCAAAGTGTTTTGACTCAAGATTTTCCAAAAGAAGAGATGGAAATTATTGTTGTAAATGACGGATCGACCGATGGAACTATTGATGTTTTGAATAAATATTCAAAAGAAATAAAAATCATAAATCAGCTAAATCAGGGCGCTGTGAGGGCGGCAAATATTGGTTTAGAAAATGCATTGGGAGAATATGTAATCAAATTAGACGGCGATGATTTTTTCGAGCAGGGAATTTTAAAGGAATTGGTTTCTATTTTAGATAAAAATCAAAACTTTGATTTTGCGTATTCTGATTATTATGAAGAGATTAATGGCGGGCGAAAATTAGTTTCGCCTGAAAATATTTTTGAAACAATCGGCGGCGGCGTTATGTTTAGAAGGAAGAGGATGATCGAGACGGGATATTATAATGAGCAATTATTTTTTCCGGAATATGCGCTTTTTCTTAAAAATCAAAATTGGCGGGGTTTTCATATAAAAACTCCTTTTTATGTTTATTGTCGAAGGAGTGAAAGCTTGACAGGCGATCATAAAAGAGTAGAGCGCGGACTTCAACAGCTGAAAGATCTTTTTCCTGAGCGCGCGGATGAAATAAGCAAAATCCGTTCATATTAACTACAATGACTTTATAATTATTTTATGAGTTTAATAATATATATAAAAATATAAAATAAAATGAAAAAAGTTATATGCGAGGTTTCTAATAAGCATTGCCATCTGACTAAAGAGACTTTATCGGCTTCCAATATCCAGCCGACTAAATTAAGGGATCTGTCTCAGCCGGGACAATGGGTGACAAATGAGTATTACAGTGACGGGACGGATAAATTTAGAATAATCATGCCTTGTCGCGGACAGGATCAATTTGAGTTGTCTTTGACCGATTGGATCAAGAGATTCGGCAAGAGTAAGGAGCCGGTCTGGAAAAAAGACAAAGAGGCCGGCTATGTTGTCATTCTGCGTCATTTGCATGTTTCCGATAAACAAGCGGGTGAATTGGGATTAAAAAACGGGGATTGTGTTTCAATAAAAAAAGATGGTATGCGGGCCGGAGAATTGGGCAATATATTAGTGCGTGTTTCCCCTGATTTTGATTTCAGGGTTCATTTAGACACAGACGAAGCCAATGCGCTGAATATCCAAAATGGCGAAACGGTAGATTTAATTATCTAACTAAATAAATAAATATGACAATCGCAATTATTCAGGCTCGTATGAGCTCTACCCGCTTGCCGGGCAAGGTTTTAAAAAAGATAGGCGGAAGAACATTACTGGAAATTTTAATTGAAAGGGTTAAACGCGCGACTTTCGTAAACAAAATTATTATTGCTACAACCGACAAGGAGGAAGATAAAAAGATCGTTGATTTGGCCAAAAAATTAGGACTGGAGTATTTTCAAGGATCGGAAAATGATGTTTTGGACAGGTATTATCAGGCGGCGAAAAAATTCAAGGCAGATATTATTATTAGGATGACCGGGGATTGCCCGCTAATGGATCCGAAAGTAATTGATCGAGTAGTAGGATTTTATAAAGAAAATTCAGATAAATTTGATTATGCGAGCAATGTTCATCCGCCGACTTTTCCAGACGGGATGGATGTGGAAGTTTTTCCGTTTGAAGTTTTAAAAAAAACTTGGAAGAATGCCGAGCTCCCTTCGGAACGCGAACACGTAACGGCTTATATCGCTAATCATCCGGAAATTTTTAAAATAGGAAACATTCTTCGCAAAGACGATGTTTCATCTATGCGTCTGACGGTGGATAGTAAAGAAGACTTTGAAGTGGTCAAAAGAATCATTGAAAATTTTCCTGATAAAAAAGATTTCGGTCTTGAGGACATTCTAGATCTCAAAAGAAAAAATCCTAAAATATTTTTAGGAAATAATAAATACGAAAGAAATGAGGGAATGAAAAAATCTTTTGAAGAAGATAAAAAGTTCTTGAATTAATTTACATTGCTAATAAATAAACTTTATTATATTCTCTAAACAATGAAAATACTTTTAATTAACATATGTTTAAGGCCAAAGAGCGAGAAGATAATTTTTCCGATTGGAATAGCCTATATTGGCACGGCTATAAAGAATGCCGGCCATGATTTAATTTTTTACGATTTGGACGCTTTGCGTCCGACCGACCAAGAAATTGAAGAGTATATAAAAAATACCGAATGCGACGCGGTAGCAATGGGTTCCATTGTTACGGGATATAAACATGTTAAAAAATTATGCGAAATAATAAAAAAATATAAAAAAGTTCCTATTATTGTGGGTAATTCCGTTGCGACTTCAATACCGGAAATATTATTGAAAAATACAAAAGCGGATATAGGAGTTGTTAGGGAGGGAGACATCACTATTGTGGAGTTATTGAGGGCTATTGAAAATAAAACACCCCTAGAAGATGTTAGGGGGATATTTTTTAGAAAAGATAATAAAGTTTTTTTTACGGAAGAAAGAGAATTGATATCAGATTTGAGTACGTTGCCGATGATCCAACACGATATATTTGATATGGATACATATTTGCGAAAATGCAAATATAGCGTTTCTGAACCATATCCGATTGAGTTTGATAAAATAATGGCGATACCGGTCAATACGGCGAGAGGATGCATATTTAACTGTACTTTTTGCTACCATGTTTTTAAAAATAAAAAATATAGGACAAGGCCGATACAAAATATATGCGAAGAAATAAGGCATTTACAGAAGAAGTATAAAGTAAATTATATTCAGTTTTGCGATGAATTGACTTTATATTCAAGGGAGCAGGCGCTGGAATTTGCGAACGGAATAATTCAGAGCGGATTGAAGTTTTGGTGGGCCGCTGATTGCAGGGCGGGTTTATTTGGGGAGGGAGATTTGGATTTGGCGTTAAAATTAAAAGAAGCCGGATGTGTTGATTTAGGTTATTCATTGGAGTCCGCCGACAAGGACATTTTAAAGGATATGAATAAGCATATTACCGTAGAGCAATTTATAATACAGACAAAAATATTGCAAAAAGTCGGGATATTGCCTACGACTAGCATAGTAATCGGATATCCTAAGGAAACCTTAGAAACACTGCAAAAAACTTTTGATGTTTGTTATGATTTAGAAATTTATCCGAGTACGGGTTATTTGCTTCCCCAGCCGGGAACGATAATGTATGATTACGCTAAAGAAAAAGGAATAATAAAAGATGAAGAGGAATATTTGTTAAAAATAGGAGATAGGCAAGATTTTACGATTAATTTAACCGATAGTTTAACGAAAGAGCAGATAGAGGAAACAACCATTCGGAATTTAAAAAGGATTGCGGATAAATTGAAACTTGGATTGGATCAGGGACATTTGCTTAATACCGGGCATTACAGACAAAAATATAAAGCATGATCACAATCATTGATTATGGCATGGGGAATCTTTTTTCTGTGGAAAACGCCATAAAGACTCTAGGCGCTAAAGTTAGTATTTCTAATAAGGCTGAAGATATAAGATCGGCCGATAAGATCATTTTACCGGGCGTAGGAGCTTTTCCCGACGGAATGAAAAATCTTAAAGATCTGGGGATCGATAAAGTCTTAATAGAAGAAGTTTTAAATAAAAGAAAACCTCTTTTGGGAATTTGTTTAGGTATGCAATTACTAGCTTCAATTGGAGAAGAGCACGGTGTTACGGCCGGTCTTGGGTTTATAGATGGGGTGGTTAGAAAATTTAAAATTAATGATAAAAAATTCAGGATCCCTCACATTGGCTGGAACGATGTGGTTTTAAGCAGGGAAAACATTCTACTTAAGAATGTCAAAACTCCGATTTTTTATTTTGATCACAGTTATCATTTTGTTCCAAAGGATAATTCGGTGATAATCGCCACTTGCGATTATGGGGAAATTTTTTCCGCCGCGATTCAAAAAGAAAATATTTTCGGGGTCCAGTTTCATCCGGAAAAAAGCCAGCGCGAGGGCTTGAATTTACTCAATTCTTTTTTAAGATTATAATAAATAAAACTATGATAAAAGATTTTTCACATACGCATATTTTAAATAATTTAAGACGATGCGCTAGGTGTACCCTGCCCGAAACGCATGAGACCATTATTTTTGACGGGGAAGGGGTTTGTAATATCTGCCGGGCGGCAGAGACTAAGAAAGATGTAATTGATTGGAATAAAAGAAAACAAGAATTGAAGAAAATCGTAGAGCAATATAAGGGAACCGGAGACTATGATTGCATTGTTCCGTTTAGCGGCGGAAAAGATAGCACATTCACGCTTTGGTATATCGTGAAGGAGCTTGGAATGAAACCATTAGTGGTAAGTTTTGATCATGGATTTTATCGTCCGCGGGTTCTTGAAAATAATGAAAGAACGCTAAGGAAATTAGGCGTTGATTTTTTGAAATTTCGTTCTGATTGGAAGCTGGTTAGAAAACTTATGCTTGAATCTTTGAAAAGAAAAGGCGATTTTGATTGGCACGCGCATGTCGGAACCTTTGCTTATCCTATGCAGGTAGCGGTGAGATTTGGCATTCCTTTGATTTTTTGGGGAGAATCTAGCGCTGAATATACCGCTTATTATAATTATGATGAAATAGAGGAAGTAGACGAAAGAAGAAACAATCGATTAAATAATTTAGGAATTACGGCAGAGGATATGGTTGGATTTTTGGGCGGCGAGGTTACTATGAGGGAAATGGCGCCGTATGTTTATCCGCCCCTTAAAGATTTGATGGCTTTAGGCGTTAAATCGGTTTGTCTTGGTTCATTTATTCCGTGGGATGTTAAAAAACAGTCGGAAATTATTAATAATGAGCTGGGTTGGCTGGGCGATCAAGTAGAGGGAGTTCCGCCGATATATCCATATGAGAAGATAGAATATCAATTACAGGGCCAGCGCGATTATATAAAATTCATAAAACGCGGATACGCGCGCGCCACGCATCTGACCAGCATAGACATAAGGAACGGGAGAATGGCCAGGGAGGAAGCAAAAAAACTCATTGAGCAATATGAAGGCAAGAGGCCGCAAAGCTTGGATTTTCTTTTGAAGATATTAGGGATCACCGAAGATGAATTCAGAAAGATCGCGGTTGCCCAAACTATTCCGCCATACAAGCATGATTTTTCAAAGGAGAAAGATGACGAGCCGTTGTGGGATATGAAACTTTGGGATCATAACCCTTAACAGTGATAATATTAGTTTAGACATCACTTATGTTGAAAATAAGAATAATTCCCGTTCTTTTGTTAAAAAATAATAGGATGGTAAAACCGATAAATTTTGGGGAAAAAGGAGAGAGAGATGTTGGTTCGCCGGTAACAACCGCGAGAATTTATGATTCGCAAGGCGCCGATGAGCTGGTTTTTTTGGATATTACCGCCACCAAGGATGGCCGCAACTTTCTTTTGGATACGCTTTCGGGAGTAGCACGGGATTGTTTTGTGCCCTTAACTGTCGGGGGAGGGATTAGGAGTATTGAAGCGATTAAGGATCTTTTGGCATCGGGAGCGGATAAGGTTGCGATAAATACTTATGCCGTAGAAAATCCTTCTTTTATAAGCGAAGCGGCTAATAAATTCGGCGGTCAATGCATAGTTGTTTCAATTGATGTCAAAAAGAATGATCGGGGTGAATATGAAGTATTTACCAATCAAGGAAAAAAGGCTACGGGATTAGATGTGGTTGAGTGGGC
>JBBTYU010000094.1:0-12886 GCA_038061675.1 Patescibacteria group bacterium
CGACGGTTTGAACCCAGCTCACGTATCCTTTTAAATGGCGAACAGCCATACGCTTGGGACCTTCTCCAGCCCCGCGCTAGGATGAGCCGACATCGAGGTGCCGAGCTTCGTCGTCGATAGGGACTCTCGGACGAAACTAGCCTGTTATCCCCGGGGTAACTTTTAGCCGTTGTCTCCAACCTTTCTATAAAGAATTGTCGGGTCGCTAAGTTCTGCTTTCGCACCTGCGCGACTTGTAAGTCTTGCAGTCAAGCTGGTTTTTGCCTTTACGCGTCCAGCCCGATTTCCATCCGGGCTAAACCAACCTTAATAAACTCCTCCATTACTCTTTAGGAGGAAAATGCCCCATTTAAACTGTCCAGCATGCACTGTCTCAATTAGGCTTACCAGATAAATCTGGAGTCCTAATCGGTTAGACTTTAAAGAATTAAAAATGGCTGTTTCATCGTCGGATCCATCTGTCCCGAAAGACAGACTTCAAATCCTCACCACTACGCTACGTATTAAACCTTTAAAGTCAATGCAAACACACAGTAAAGCTCCCGGGGTCTTTTCGTCTTGCTGCAGGTATCCAGCGTCTTCACTGGAATCGCATTTTCATCGAGCTCTTCGTTGAGACAGTTCTCCGATCATTACACCTTTCATGCGCTTCAGAACTTACCTGAAAAGGAATTGCGCTACCTTTGGACGGTTATAGTTACCGCCGACATTGACGAGGGCTTCGGGCGGTGAGCATGAACAGCACACAGTTCACAAGTTTCACTCACTTCGCTCGTTCTTAAGTTAAAAGTTTTAAAGTTTTTAACTTATAACTTACAGCGACAGCGGAACTTATAAACTAAGTGCTGCCCACACCCCCACCGTTAACCTTCTCGCATCGGTCAGGTGTCACCCCCTATACATCCACTTACGTGTTGGCAGGGAGTTGTGTTTTTGGTAAACAGTTGCCAGAGATACTTTAGCTGCGGCCCTTCTTGCGAAGGGCAGTCCTTATTGCGAACTTACGGACGCTTTTTTGCCGAGTTCCTTAACGAAGACTCACTCGTTCCCCTGAGGCTTCTCGCCTCACCCACCTGTGTCGGTTTACGGTACGATGTCTAATATATTTAGTGATTTCTCACTCTTAGAAGTTTTTCTCGGAAAGCTCTTCATCTACATTAGTCCCGCAAAAGCGGGGCCTTACCTCAATTCACGAAGCTCGCCATTAAAGGCAGATACCCGGATTTGCCTGGATATCGAATCTCAGAATCAACGACGCCAAACCATTAAGGCGCGTAAATTTATTTCCTTCGTCCCTCCATCGAATATATCAGACGGGCCGGAATATTAACCGGCTTACCCATCGGCTGCGGCTTTCGCCATGACCTTAGGATCGCCTAACCCGTGGTTGATTGTCATTGCCACGGAAACCTAGGATTTGCGGGGATTATGTTTCTCACATAATTTGGGATTACTTATACCAACATTCTCTCTTCCTAACGCTCCATCGCCTCTCACGAGTACGACTTCACAGCAGATAGAAATGCTCTCCTACCAGATACTATCATCATAATAGTAAATTCGCGCCTTCGGTATTTTGCTTTAGCCCCGATACATTTTTGGCGCAACTAACCATTGAATAGTGAGTTGTTACACACTCTTTAAAGGATGGCTACCTCTAAGCCAACCTACTATCTGTCTATGGTTGATTACCACCTTTTACACTTAGCAAAAATTTAGGGACCTTAGACGGCGATCTGGGCTCTTCCCCTCGCGACTGTGAAGCTTTGCCCCCACAGTCTAACTAGCAACCGCGATATATGGTATTCGGAGTTTGATTGGTCAGCCGATCTTTCGACCTGTGCGAACCATCCAGTGCTCTACCCCCATATAATTTAGGGTTGCCGCCAGTCCGAAAACTGTTTCGGAGAGAACCAGCTATCACCAAGCTCGATTAGCTTTTCACTACTTACCTCAACTCATCCAAGGGTGTTGCACAACCCACTAGTTCGGACCTCCCCCTAATGTTTAGTTAGGGTTCATCCTGGTCAAGGCAAGCTCGCTTAGCTTCGGGTCTTACATAAACAACTAACCACAATAAAGTGGCTGTTTCGCGCTATTAACACTCGGTTTCCCTACGGCTGCCCCGTTCTATCGGGTTAGCCTTGCTGTTTACATAAAGTCGTTGGCTCATTCTTCAATAGGCACCACGTTAGCCACAATGCATCTCACTCTCGTTCGTTGCAGAATTGTGAATTATGAATCAGGAATTATGAATGAAGAAAATTTTTATCTTCTTTTTTTACATAATTCATTATTCTCTATTCCTTATTCTGCATCTCACGACAGTGAGATGCACTTTTAGCCTTCGAGTCCTTGTAAGCATATGGTTTCAGGTACTATTTCATCGCCCTCACCGGGCTGCTTTTCACCTTTCCCTCACGGTACTTGTTCACTATCGGTCATCAAAAGTATTTAGCCTCACGAGATTAGTACTCGTTGCTTCCTGCAAGGTTATTTTGCCTCGCAGTACTCAAGATAGATATTCATAAATGAATAACTCCGGGTTCGCACCGGTAAAAACTAGAAAGATTGAATTTTTTTATTTACGGGACTATCACCCTCTATGGTTCCTCTTTCCAGAGGATTTAATTAAAACTCAATTTTGTAACTTTCCTTTCAATATCAACGAATAACGAACTAAAGTGGCTCGCTATTCGATGACTTGAAAAAGTTTCTATCTTACAACCCTCAAAATTCCACTACCAAATTTACCGAACAACTTCATCGAATTTAATTTCAATTCAGACATTCGGATTTCAATAATTTTATTCTAAGTTTGGGCTATTCCCTTTTCGCTCGCCGCTACTTGGGGAATCACTATTGTTTTCTATTCTCCCGCTTACTGAGATGTTTCACTTCAGCGGATTTACTCTTCGCTTCTTACGAAGCAAAGCAATTGCGGTTTACGCAATTAGGTTACCCCATTCGGAAATCTCCGGATCAAAGGTTGCTAAGCACCTCCCCGAAGCTTATCGCAGCTACGCCACGTCCTTCATCGCCTTTTGATGCCAAGGCATCCACCATACGCCCTTAATTTAACGTCACGTTACATGACGCTGACCTCTTAAGTCAGAATTTATCGTATATCTATTTATCATGATATATGACGATCTCGCTCCCATGCAAAATCAATTTTCGTCTTCTTTCGAAGACTTTCGATCACAATGCACAATACGAAAAGACTAAATTTGAATGCATTTGTGATCACTTATAATTACTCTCTTATTATTTAGCTTATCCATTTCTGGATTCGCATTATCAAGTTGCTGTCCCTTTCAGCCACTTCTGTTAGTCATTCCCGAATTATTGAAAAATTTTCAATAATTCGGGATGGACCAACTTCTCTTTTTATTTTAATTTATTTTTTGCACTTGCCCTGAGCTTGCCGAAGGGATAAAAAAACCGCGAGCTGCGCGGTACTAAATACAACAAAAACTTTCGCTTAGCCGCGCAAGACTTTGATATGTAAATAAATATTCATTAGGTATTGGTAATAATAAGCAATTGCGAAAAAAATGTCAACAGCAAAAACAGCGAGTTCAATAAACTAACGCAACAAAGTAATATATATTATGACCTCCGAGGACCCAGACCTGCCTGCCCCTGCCTGCCGGCAGGCAGATATTAAATCTCCGGAATTTTAGGTCCTCGGAGGTCGAAGAATTGGAATTTGAAAAATTTAAACTAACATAACAAGGTAATATATAGATTACGAATATAACATACTAAAGCGCTGTTCTTCTGACGATCGTTATAATAACGACACTTTATTGCGTTAAGAGTTTGAATCCAACTTAGCTTAAATCTTTTTTCTTTTCCTCAAATTCTTTTTTATCAATCTCTCCTTTAACATATCGTTCTTTTAGGATTTCAAGCGGAGACTTTTCGCGATTACGCGCGCCGTGCGAATCGTAGGATTGCGCCATAAGCCATTTAATAAGAACCGCAATGCCCGCGATAATCAAAACCCACCAAAGGATCATAAAGATCCAGCCGAACCAGCCAAAGGGCGTAAATCCAAAGTTCATCATAGATTTTTTTTCATATTAGCCAAAAACTAAAACTTTGTCCGAGCTCTCGACCATTTTGAGCAAATCGGACATCGTAGAAATGGGACAAACTTTACTTTCTTCTTTGCCACGCAATTCTAGACATGTGCCGCAAGCGTAAATTTTGCCATCTAACTTTTTTAATTCCGTTATCTTTGCGGAAATATCAAAATCTTTCGTGTCAGAAATTGTTTCAAGTTCCGATCCTTCATTCATCAAAAAGATTTCCACTTGATGGCCTGCTTTAAGCGCGGTAATTCCAAGACGGAATGTATTCCACGCATGCTCCGGTTTATTAGATTGTAAGATAATGCCAAGTTTCATAAAGCTATTTTACCAGATTTTTCATGATAACTTCATTTAATTAAATCAAATTTGGTGGACCTGGGGAGAATCGAACTCCCGCTTCGGCAATGCGAATGCCGCGTAATACCACTTTACTACAGGCCCCCTAAACCCCGCATTGCGGGGTCGGGCGATCATTCGCCAACTAGCGAATGATTTAGCCCTTCCACTTCATATATAATAAGAAAAAATATCGCAAAACAAAAGCCCCCGCCCAAATTAGCGAAAGGATTGACTAAAATTATTTCATGTAAGAAGTAAATTCAAAATACAAAAGAGGTATCCAGCCGATCTGTAAAATAATAAATCCTATAACCTCAATGCGTTCTAAAAATTTCGTTTTAGACATACCAAGATTTTCGCTGGCAATAGAATATATATCTTCAAGCGAATCCAGTTTTTCTTTAATAATATTATGCCAAGCGTCAAATTTAAACTTTTTAGAAAGAAGATCATAGACTCTGGCGGAATACCAATCTCCAATAAGCTTAATATCTCTATCCAAAGCTTCAAATTGGGCTATGGATTGAGTGCGAATATGAATCACCTCTCTAAATGCCTGCGCCATCTCTCGTGTTTTAAGCCTTGCCCACCAACTCTTTTTTTCCTCCGGCTGAATAAGTTTATAAACCTTTTTGAGCCGCTCGTCTAAATCTTCATCTAAAGCGCGGTATCGAAGAAGCTGAAAATTAGCTAATTGCAAAAGATCTATTGAATCCTCAAAGTCCCCTCTTGGATCAAACAAAAACGCTCCGTCCCAATCAATTATTATCAAATCATCTTTAGCATATTTAAATTGAAAAGAAAGCGTATAATCCACTTCTTTTTCATCCAATTCTAATTTTTCTGATTTCAAAAGCGCGGCAATTTTATTCCCGTGCTTTTTAATAAACAATTCCGGATCGCCGGCATAGTCCGACACTTGATGAACCGTAAACTCTTCTCCTGTTTCCGTTTTAGCGCCATTTTTCTTGCCATATTCCAGACAAGCGTCTAAAAGTTTATCTTTTAGTTCTAATATATCCTCCGCAAATATATCTTGAACCTCAATACTGCCCTCTATCATAACGGCATCGGGATAATAACTTTTTATCATAAATTCCACCTCATGATCGGCTACCATTCTTTTTTCATGCCCAATAACTAATTGAGGAGGCATAGATTTAGAAATATAGTGCGGACTGCTTTTGATTGGTTGAACAGCCGGAAGTTCTTTCCCTTTTTTTACTTTATTTATTTCAGCAACAACAAATGACGTGATCTTGTGCATATATAAATAATACTAATTTACAAATTTATACGAATGCCACGAATGAATTTCATATTTGGATTTTATATATATTTGTATCATTCGCATGTCATTTGTAGATTTGCATTGCTTAATTTATTTCTACGACTTTGTTTGAAGATGTCGATCCGCCTAATATTTTTATCCTCCAACTGGCTATATTTAAATTTTCGGCCAAAACTTTTATTACCGCTTCGTTCGCTTTTCCTTCTATCGGCGCTTCTTTTACTTTTACAACAAAATTGCTTTCATCCAGTTTTTCAACGCCTGGTTTTTTAGACCTGGTTTTAACTTTGATAAAAAGCCTCATTATTAAGATCTATATTAAGACTAATTAGAAATCTTTATAAGCGGCACAAACCTTATCCCGATCTTTATTGCGCCGCTTCTTAAAAACTTCTATAGATATTCGTATGTGCGCATTTGTAGCGCGCTATTCGCATACTACTTTCTGGCAAACTTCATCATCACGACAGCCACATAAATAGCGGCTACTCCTACCAATAAATAGACTAATTGGGCCAGAACAGGAATAGATCCCAATAATAATTGAATTAAATCATACATTGGGCTAATGGCAATCAAGCCCCAATTCAAACCACCTATTACCACTAAAATTAAAGCGATTCTATCTAAAACAGTTAATTCTTTGATCATAAACCTAATAGATTAAGTATAAAACACCCCTCTTCCCTTATATAACGACCTATTAATAAGAGTACTTTTTAAGTCTACCATATACAAAAAATCGGGAAAATAGGAATAAAAAAAGACTAAATTTTAATATTCTTCAAAAAATCAGGCAAGTTTTCCATCAAAACTGCGTCTTCTTTTTTAAAATCCCCCACTCTCGTTCTTTCCAAGAACGAAAGATACCCGCCGACGCCCAATTTTTTACCGATATCCCTCGCCAAAGAACGGATGTAAACACCCGGACCGGACAAAACTTTTATTTTTAACAACGGCCATGCATATTCTAAAAGTTCTATATTTTTTATCTCCACTTCGCGAGATTCCATTTTTATTTCCTGTCCTTGCCTGGCATATTTATACGCTTCCCTTCCTTGAATTTTTATTGCGCTATATATCGGAGGCATTTGTTTAATGCGTCCGATAAATTCCGGGAATATTTTTATTATTTCTTCCAGTACCGGCCGTTTGGAAACATTGAAGAGAGTTTTCTCGCCCTCGGCGTCATCCGTTGAACTTTCAGATCCCAAAGTTATTTCCGCAATATATTCCTTTTCCTTTTTAACCACTTCGCTTATTTTCTTGGTCGCTTCCCTGCCGACCGCAATAACCAAAACTCCTTGAGCCAGCGGATCAAGCGTCCCTGCGTGTCCGACCTTAACACTTCGACCGACAATAGATCTGACTTTTTGCACGGCGTCGTTTGAAGTGATTCCTTTGGGTTTATAAAAAGCAAAAATATTAGACATAAGACTAAACTATCATAGCTACACTACAATTTTTTATAATTACGGGCCATATCAAAAAATATTCTCTAATTTCGGAAGTTGGGAAATTCATTTGTTATTTTTTAAGTCCAGTTGATCCAAATCCGCCACCGCCCCTAGTTGTTTCGCTTAACTCCCCAACTTCTTCAAATTCGCATATTTCTATTTTATTAAAAACTCCCTGCGCAATTTTGTCGCCTGGATTTATTTCAAAATCTTCCTGTCCGTGATTGATAATAATTATTCCTAATTCCCCTCTATATCCGGCATCCAAAGTGCCAGGGGTATTAACAATAGAAATCCCCTTTTTAAGCGCCAAGCCGCTTCGCGGTCTGATCTGAAGCTCATAGCCGTTCGGAAATTCAAAAGAAAGCCCCGTACCAACCAGACACCTTTCGCCCGACTTCAAAGAATGTTTAGTAATAGCAAAAAAATCCACTCCTGCATCGCCTTCGTGCGCGTATTTTGGAACCACTGCGTCTTTATGTAATTTTTTAATTTTTACTTTCATATATTTATTTTTTAATTTATATTATTTGATTCCACTCCCCGGGTTTACCTCTTTATCCGGCATAAGCACGGCAATTCCATTTTCATCGCTCGCCGCCAGTATCATCCCGTTGCTCTCCAAGCCCATCAATTGACGCGGTTCTAAATTCGCCACGATCACAATTTGCTTGCCGACTAAATTTTCGGGCTCGTAGGATTTTCCTATTCCGGCTATTACTTGCCTATTTATCAAAACTCCCGATTCATCTTTATCTCCGGCATCTAAAATAAGTTTTAACAGCTTTTCCGATCCATCCACTCGACTCGCCTCTAAAACTTTAGCTGTTCTTAATTCAGTTTTTGAAAAATCTTCGTAGTTAATCATAAAATGATCTATTAAAATTTATATATCTTAAAAACTTCTTCTCCTCTTTTATTATAGATGATTTCTTCCCCGCCCTGCATTAAAGATCTTTCTGCTTCAAAGATTTGGCTTTTAACAGGCCAAATAAAATATCGGACGCTAAAACCGGCGCTGTCAAAAAAATCATACCCCTTTTCCTGCAAAAATCCAAAATAATCCTGAATAGAAATTATAGGCCAGCCATCGTAAATATGGCGGCGCTCTAAAACCCAAAGCCTGGCAAGACCATTCCAATCGCCTCCATAAACAATTAATGCGGGATAACTGCTGAATTTCTTAGCCGATGCTTTATCTAGTCCTTCCTTTTTTACATCTTCCAAAAATTTGTATTTTACCGAAAATGTCAGCGCCGGCATCCTGCCTGCCAATTCTTTTTTCAAATATTCATCCAGTTCGTTATATCCAAAATTATAACTTTCAGCGCGAATCGGCGAAGACAGCCAAAATTTGGGCCCAATCGGATAGTAGGCAATTAAATTATTATAAAAATAAAACATTTCAAAAACGGCAAAAACTATAAGGCCGATAGATAAAAGTTTTTGACGTTTCGGATATATTTCAAAAATATAATTAAACATAAAACCAATTCCCAATGCCATGAATGGGCCCAGCATGCTCAAAAATCTGTAAGAAGGCCCGATGACAAAGATAATAAAAATAAGAATCCCTAAAAAGAACATCGGCAATATTAATCGTAATAATTTGTCTAATTTCCCCCATCGCTTTGCATACAAAATAAAAAACGCTAAAAATAATCCCAGAAAAAGCCAAGAATTACTTGACAGCGCGCGCGCAGGCAAGGCGCTAATCCTTTCTTTCAGTCCGCCGATCTCTTTGCCCGGTTCAACCTGCCATTCAGGAGTATTTTGTTTTAACAAATAAGAAATTTGAAAATCAAAATGACCGCTTAACTTATAAAGTTTATAATTATAAAAAATAACAGGGCTAAAAATTAAGACCGCTATAACCACTCCAAGCCATAAATTTTTATCCCTGAACAAATCTCTCCTATATATAAGAAGGTAAATTAAAAATATCGGAACCAATATGAATGCCGTATATTTCGTTAAAAAAGCTAAGCCTAAAACAACCCCAAGCCAAATAAAGTACTTGCTATTTCCCAATGCTCTTAAAAAAATATGAAGCGCCCAAAGCATAAAAAAGACAACGTATGCTTCCTGAAGCCCTAAACGGGAAATATAGCCCGCGTTAACAGCAACGGCATATATTAAAGCAGAAAGAAGTCCGGCTCTCTCGGAAAATAAACGTTTACCTATCAAATAAACCAGCCAAACGGACAGTATTCCTAAAATAGCCGATGGAAAGCGCATCCCGAAATTATTAATTCCAAAAATATCCATTGAAAAATGCTGCGCCAAAAAAACCAACGGCGGATGATCGTGAAAAGACAATTTGGTCCAAAAAGGCGCGTTAGGATCGGTCCATTCCAAGGGCGTAGTCTGAAGCGGAGCCTCATCAAAATCCATCATCCCTATTCCCCTGAAACCGTAAAACACTTCATCATTGACAGCGTCTCCGCGCGACAAAAAAGACAATCTTAAAACTGCCGCCAAAAATAAAATTGCAAAAAGAAATTTTTTGTTATTCAACATCTTAAAATCTATATTTTAACAGCCTCTAAAAATATAAATATCGGTATTTCCTTCCTAATCTTATCTTCAGCCTTTGCTCTCGGACCCGGCTGGCTCTTTTTATTGGAATTCCACTCCTCAAGCCTATCTACCGCAAAACCATTTTTGCCTAAAAGCTTGAAATAATACTGGAGCGGTCTGTGAAAAGAAATGGTTTTTTCCCTTGGCCTATCTCCTGGGTGCATTTGTATCTCAATTTTGGATTCGGAAAGATATTGATCAATTCTTCTATATTGATCATTGGTTTTTTGGTCCCATTCCCAACTGCTTTGCTTTGGAATGCGGAAAGCCGGATGATTTAAAACTAAAAACAATTTTCCGCTTGATTTTAATACTCTCTGGCATTCTTTAAAAACGCCTGCAACATTCTCAATGTTTTGAATAGCCAAAACAATAACAATTTTATCTATGCTTTTTTCTTTTATAAAACTTAGATCATCCGCCGAAGAAACTTGGTATTCAATTCTTAAGCCCTCCGCTTTTCCGATTTTCTCGGCTAAAGCGATTAATTCTTTTGAAATATCAACTCCGATAACTTTAGCGCCAGCCTTCAAAAACTCACGGCTGAAAAATCCCTGTCCGCAGGCCAAGTCCAAAACCAACTCATCTCTTTTGATTTCCATCAAACGAATAAGATTCGGGAGTATTAGTTCTTTTTGATAAGTTCCTTCTTCTTTTTCTAGTAAATCCGAATACCACCCCGCTACTTTTCCCCATGATGTTTTATCGTTTTTCATGTCGGTCTGCTGGGAATTGAACCCAGGCCTCACGCACCCGAAGCGTGTATACTACCGCTATACGACAGACCGTTATTAAATTTGGTGTGGGGGCGTGGCGTGTATATTTACCCCGTACAGTTCCGCAGAGCGAAACTCGTCGGGGCTACCGCTATACGACAGACCGTATTAAATTTAATCCTAGCCCTACAAAACGGTACGGACAAGTAAGATTATAAACAAAAATAGCCCGAAGAACAAATTAGAGCCCCGGTTGAATCAACTCAATAAAAAACTTCAGGGGCCGATAATACCAGGGACGCCATACTGGCATCTTGTCATATGGCACTGCAGATTTTCGCCATTGATCTAAAATCTCCTTAAGATCGCCTATCATATCTTTTTGCTGAAAAACAATACCGGTTTCTAAATTAAAATCAAAACTTCTAGCGTCAATGTTATTGGATCCAATCATTCCCTCTTTTCCGTCAATTAATAAAACCTTAGCGTGATTCATTTCCGGAAAAAATAAAAATTTTACACTATCGCTCAATTCTTCAGCAAAAATCCAATTAGCCGCATCTAAAAACAAGGAGTCGGTTTTTGCGGGTATAAGTATCTCTACCAATACTCCGCGTTCAACTGCCCGTCTCAATGAATTAATCAGCCAGCGATGAGGAGTAAAGTAAGGAGTAACTATGAAGATATTACTTTTGGCTTCCATTATTTTGCGTTTATAATAATCGCTTAAGGTTGAGCTGCGCCTAAACGGCCAGTGTTCAATTAAAAATGTCTTGGCGTGATAGATGGCGCGTCGCGACAAAGCGGTCTGGCCGCGCCTTAAATGGCAAACCACCCGTAAATCGCTGCCGCCAGCTAAAGAATAAACTCTAGCAAAAGATTTAATAATTTTCTTTATCAAAAACTTTTCAGATAATTTTACATGAAGATCTGTCCATTTTGCATACCCGCCGCGAATATTAACCCCGCCTATGAAAGCTGTCTGACCGTCAATGATTAAAACTTTACGATGATTCCGGTTTAAAAGACGGCTAAAAAATAAAATTTCTATTCCAATTTTAGTATACTCAATAACCGGTAAATTACTAAACCAAAAATTTCCAATTCTATCAACCACAATTTTTACGTTAACTCCGGCAGCCGCCCTTTCTTTAATGGCCTGTAAAAGTTTTCTAGTGAGCTCATCTTCAATTAGTATATAGCTTTCTAGGAAAATGTAATGCTTGGCTTCTTGAATTGTTTCTAGCATCGCCTGCCAGGCGCTTTCCGAAGTGGTGTAAAATTTATATTTCATTTATTTTTTAATAATCTGCTTTATCAAGCGTCGATCAAGCGCTTATAGCGGTCAAGATCATTTTCGCCGGGCTGAATATTCCGGAAGGTTATCAGAAATCCGCGCCAGACCAATCGCTTTAACCAATATTACGAAGAGGGCGGCATGGCGAATAATAACGAACGGAATGCTGGCGTAGAAATAATTAATATCTTTTGTGAAAAACCAAGGCAGTATCGCAAAAAGCGCGGCTAGATTAGAAAGCTCCAAAGCATAAAATGGCGCCTTTATATTCAACGGCAATATAGTCAAAAATGGCAAAAGCCATAAAACATACTGAGGAGAAAATACTTTGTTAAATAATAAAAATAAAATAGTCGCAATAAAACAAAGCGCCATAAATTGCGCCTTCCTGAATCTCCAAATAAGCCATCCAAAAGTCATAACAAAAAGAATCAAAGAAATTGTATTTATTTGATTAACAGAAAAATCAAATATAAAAAAACGTAGAACTGTCCAAATAGAATCGGGATTAGAATTCCTAACGCTGTTCAATGAAAAAAAATATGACCAGCCCGTAAAATTTGAAAGCGCGAAATATCCATTTATGGAAATAGCGGTAATCAAAAAGACGGAAATTATTTTAACCCATTCTTTTGCGTTTTTTTGTTTTATTAAAAGGATCGGCAAATAGATAATTGGAAAAAATTTGCTTACAAACCCGAGTGCCAAAAAAAATGCGGCCATTGCATTGTTTTTCTTTTGAACAAAATAAAAAGCCAAAATAGAAAATAAAATAGCTATAATATCCCAATTATAGACAAAAAATACGAACATTGATGGCGCGAAAATCCAATAGATTAAAAGCTTCTTATTTTTATCCTTGTCTTCAGCGGCAATCTTGTACAAAAAATAAGTAGCTATCACGCCGAATAAAACCAGAAAAAACGCGCTCAAAAAATAGTAGCCAGCGCGCGTACCCCCAACAAAACCCATAACCTGAACAAATATCCCTGTGAGTACCGGATATTCTATTAGTTTATCAATATACGGAAATCCGGGCGCAATAGCTTTTTCAAAAAATCCTAAAACATCGCTATAAACTATATTCCATGGCGCTGATTTTAATA
>JBBTYU010000095.1:0-6372 GCA_038061675.1 Patescibacteria group bacterium
GACAATCAGTATTATTAAAGAATGTTCTGGCGGCTCTTCGGTAATCTTTAAAATAGCGTTCTGCGCTTCGGCAGTCAAAGAATCGGCATTGTCTATTATCACAATTCTTTTTGAAGAATTATGCGGTTTCTGCCACAGAAAATTCTTTATCTCTCTTACGCAATCAATACCGCTCTCTTTTATGATCAATATCTCGGAAAGCATCTTTCCACCAGATTCAAAATTACCTGTTTCCAAAAAATTGGCTAGCGACAAAGCAAAACTAAATTTACCGACTTGCGGCTCGCCAAAAAAAATATAGCCATGGGATAAATTCCCATTTTTAAATAAAACAGAAAAACTTTCTTTTAGATTTTTATGTCCGCAAAGCATATTTATTTATCTCCCCAAACTTTTTCAAGCGTTTTTTTAACTAGTAAATTGACATCTTCTCTGGTAAAATTAACACTTTCTTGGATCTCTTTACCCCTAAGGTTAGCTAAACTATTTTTGGAATTTTCTAAATAAGATTTTTTATAAGGAATTACATATTGTTCCCCTAGAACTTTCTTTACGCCGCTTATTTCGGAATTATCATAGATTAAGGGCGGTGCATCCGCGTCGCCAGCTCCTTTACCATAATAAAATTTGGAATTTTCAGGAATTTTAATATTATCTTTACCAAACTCGGATCTTGGATCAGAAATACCGAAAGATGCACCAATGTCTTTTAATTTATCGAAGAGTTTCCCGAGATTGGATTTTTCTCCATCAAACTCAGATTTTAAAGTTGCGATATCAAAAGGAATGCCTAGACCCTTAAGCGCGCTTGATAATTTTTCCATACTTCTTCCGGAAGAGATATATTCAGTAACAATAAGAACTTTATTTTTTACTTCCGGCTTGAGTTTTTCAATTACAGATATTAATTGTTCCGTAGACCTAAGTTGTCCGCCAGCTACAAACCTCGTCTTAATTTCAGATTCCGAAGACTTTAGATAGGGGTTCAATTCTCTTTTCCTTGAATTAATAATACCTCTTAAAATAAGTGTTGGAATGCGCCCACTAGCATCGTCGCCAATGAGCATATCATATTCTCCTTTATCAATATTTTCTTTTAGTTTTTCAATGAGTGGTAAAACAAGTAATTCTAATTCTTTAAATTCTGCCTCAAAAAAATATTCCGGCTTTGTTTCGGGTCCACTTTCTTTTTGGTTTATTTTTCCAAATTTTTCCATTATTAACAGTTTACGATTACCTCTTATTTAACAAGGTTCTCTTATAAACATCTAGATGGGTCAGAATAATTCCGGCGCCTTTAGCTACGCAAAATAAAGGTTCGTCGGCTATATAAGTCTGCACCCCCGTCATTCGTTTGAAAAATTCATCAATATTCCTAAGCATTGCTCCGCCGCCGGAAACAATGATCCCCTTTTCCATAATATCCGCCACAAGTTCCGGAGGAGTTTCATTAAAAACATTTTGAACGGAAGCGGCTATATCAATAAGGTGAGGCGTCAGAGCTTCCGCTATTTCATTGGAATTTACAATTATGTCTTTTGGAAGCCCGGAGATCAGATCTCTTCCTCTCAACTGATATTCCAGTTTATCCTTGGTTGGCAAAGCCGATCCAATTTGAATCTTAACCTGTTCAGCTGTTTGCTCGCCAATGGCCAGAGAATATTTTTTCTTAATATAGTCCGTAATTACCTGATCAAATTTATTGCCGGCAATGCGGAGACTGGACCAAGAAACTATGCCCCCTAAAGAAACAACAGCCACCTCAGAAGTTCCTCCGCCGATGTTAATGATCATGCTTCCGGAATAGGCATTAATAGGTATTCCCGCTCCTAAGGCCGCCAGAATCGGTTCCTTGACGATATATGCCTCTTTGGCGCCCGCTTCGCGCGCGGCATTCATAACCGCTCTCCTTTCAGTTGGAGTGATGCCAGCAGGGGAAGATATAACCACGTCTGGTTTAAATAGATTAAATCTTCCGTTAGCCTTGGAAATAAAATATTTCAACATCGCCTTGGTAATATAATAATCAGCTATCACGCCATCCTTTAATGGCCTATAAGCCATTATATCCGCGGGGGTTCTGCCAATCATTTCTTTCGCTTCCCTGCCGACAGCTAAAACAGTATTATCCGGCTTGCTTAAAGCCACGATCGTCGGCTCATTGATAATAAAGCCCTTACCGGGAACAAAAACAATTGTATTAGCCGTTCCAAGATCTATTCCTATTTTACGATTAAACATGTGGTAATTTATTTTAATTAATTTAAAAAGCTTGTCAGACCAACCTTTTAATTTCCGCTCCTAGTTTCGCTAGCCGCTCATCAAGTTTTTCATAGCCCCTATCTATCTGTTCAATATTTCCAATTACGCTCTTGCCTTTTGCCAGCAAAGCCGCAATCACAAGCGTAGCTCCAGCCCTCAAATCCAAGCTTTCTATTTCCGCTCCTTCTAAAACGGTCGGCCCAGTAATGATCGCTCGATGAGGATCTAGAATGACCGCATCGGCTCCCATTTTCTTCAATTCATTTATATATTTTAATCTGCCTTCATACATTATGTCAAAAATAAGCGAACTGCCTTTTGCCTGTGTGGCCAAAACCCCAAATGGAGCCTGAAGATCGGTCGGAAAACCGGGATAAGGAAGTGTCTGAATTTTCGCCGCTTTTAACACCGAAGCCTTGCCATTCACACGAATAAAATTATCGCCTACATCAAAAGATACTCCAAAATCCCGCAATTTCATAATGGGAGCGTCCAAAAATTCCGGATCGCACCCCTTAATTAAAATATTGCTTTTTGTGGCGGCGGCCAACACCGCAAAAGTGCCCGCCTCAATAGGATCATTGATTATTTTGTGGCTTATTTTTTTAGCCGCTAAAGACTTTCTCTTTTTTATTAATAAAAAATTAGTTCCCGCTCCGGAAATGCCAACTCCCAGCTTTTCTAAAAATCGGCAAAGATCTACTACGTGAGGTTCGGTAGCCGCCAATCTTATTTCTAAATTATTATCAGCCCCAAACATCAATAAATTCTCGGTCGCAGTTACGCTTATTTCTTTTAAAATTATTTTGTTCTCCTTAATTTCATTTAAAACCAGATTGTATAAGCCTCTTTTTTCGTCAAAGCTTATTTTCACGCCCATTTCCTTAAAAGCTTCTAGGTGAGTATCTAGCGGTCTAGCGCCAATGTGGCAACCGCCCGGAGTAGCAAGTTTAAATTTTTTAAATCTGGCAAGCATCGGCCCGACCAAAAGAACCGAGGATCGTATTTTTTTAACTAAAACCTGGTCTATGGATTCCGGAGAAAATTCAGAATTATCTATTTCAATCGAATATTCATCAAGCCATCGCTGTTTAGATCCGCAACTTTTCAATATATCCAGCATCGTCAAAACATCTCCTATTCTAGGAATATTGTCTAATATAGTTTTACCCTTATTTAAAATTGTGGCGGCTATGATGGGAGTGGCTGAATTTTTAAATCCCCTCACGGACACCTCGCCTTTTAAATGCTTGCCTCCGTTAATAATAAACTTCATAATAAGTATTATACAATGAATTTAAAAATTAGAAGACTGATATTTTACGCCTTAATAATAATTTTCTTAATTCTTGCCTTTTTTATTATTCCCTATTCCAATGGCTGGCGCTTTGACCCCGGCACTCTTAGCTTTGTAAAGCTTGGCGGGCTTTATTTGAATGTAGAGCCGGCCGAAGCTTCAGTTCAGGTGAGCCCTCTCACCTCTGTGTTGGGTGCGGGGGTAAATAAATTAAATTTTGAGATAAAATCCAGTTTTATGAAAAGCGGCTTATTAATAGCCAATCTATTTCCAAAAACCTATCATATTTCCGTACAAAAAACCGGATATCAATCGTGGAATAAAAACACAACGATAAAACCATCCTTGGTCACTCAAATTTATCCAATAATTTTAATTCCGGAAAAAAGCAATAAAAAGCTATTAGAAATTAAAGTTAATAATTTTTTTCCAAGTACAAACTATCTGGCATGGCAAGATACAAGCAATAGATTGAAAATAGGCGGCAAAATAATTAAAGGAACCAAGTTTTTAACATGGCTAGCGGGTGAAAAATCGGCCCTAGTTTATGACGAGACCACAAAAAATTATCTTGTTATTAATCCCGCGCAAAACAATTCCGCTTTAAATATCAATTTACTCTTTGATAATCTTAAATATCAAAAAAATATTGACCCCCGCACCTATGAATTAGGTGAGGGGGTTGACGATAAAAATACCATTAAAAACGTAATCGGGCATCCCCTTGATAAAAATAAGCTTGTTCTGGCAACTGATAAAAACCTGTATATTCTGGATTTTTATAAACCTTCTCTGGAAATAATTAACCCAGACCAATATAACTTATTTACCGCCAGTGGCGAAGAAATATTTTTTACTGATTCAAATAGTCTTTATTCTTATAATCTGAATAAAAATGAAAATCTTGTTTTATCAAAACAGAAAAACATTGATTTATTGGAGGCTTCCCCGAATAATCAATTTGTAGCTTTTTCCAGCGATAATAAATTGATGCTTTTAGATCGGACTAAGAGTGAAAACGGCTTAACAAACTTGGTTGAAAATCCAACTTATTTTAAATTTTCCCCCGATAACAAAAAAATAGCCGCGGTTTACGACAATAATAAAATAAAAATATTTTTTATCGGCGATGATTACGAATTATTCAATAAAAAAATAATGGGTTCTTCATTTTTTGACACAGGTTCTTTAAGTTCAGATTCTCCTATAGCTTGGCACAGCAATTCTTCTTATATTTTTGTAAAATCCGGAACAGATCTAAAATTTTTGGAAATCAATGACGACTCGCCTGTAAACTTGCAAATAATTGATACGGATGTTGATAAATATTTTTATAACAGGCAAGAAAATACAATATATTTGATCAAAAATGAATCTCTATATAAGATTATAGAATAATAAAAAAACCCCCTCAATCCGTTGGATTGATGGGGTTTTTATTTACTTAATCTTTATCTCTTTGCCCATTGCGGAGCCTTTCTTGCCTTTTTAAGTCCTGGTTTCTTTCTTTCTACCATTCTTGAATCCCTGGTAATAAAACCGTATTTTTTAAGCCTCTTTCTGAATTCAGCGTTAAGCTTAATCAAAACTCTTGTAATTCCATGCCTGACAGCTTCAGCCTGCGAAAATATTCCGCCACCGCTCACAACAATAGTAAATCCGTACTTATCTTTTAAGTCTAAAATTACTAAGGGCGCGTTAATGATCTCTTGAAGTTTTGATAACTTAAGATAATCCTTGTAGTCTTTTCCATTAATCTTAATACCCGACTCATTAATCATAAGTCTTACCCTTGCAATTGAAGTTTTTCTTCTTCCAACCGCTTCAATATATCTGCTCTTGGAAACGACGGCCTCCTCTTTTTTAACAACAACCGCCGGCTTTAAAACAACTTTTTTAACAGCCACCGCGGTTTTCACTTTATGAACGGTTTCTTTTTTAGCTATTTCTTTTTTTACAGTTTTTTTGATCATATATTTTATCAACAAATTCTTACGAAACGAGTTCTTTATTTCTTTTTTCGTACTTTCGTATCATTTCGTATTTTCGTAATATTATTCAATAATTAAACGTCTTAATCTTTTCATCTTCAAAAAATTTTTTGGAAGCATTCTTTCAACTGTTTTTCTCAAAACTTTGCCAGGATTTTCAGTGTAAGCGATTCCTAATTTTTTCTCCTTTAAATGGCCCATATAACCGGTATGGCGATAGTAAATCTTCTGCTCCATCTTTTTAGGAGCGATGCTTAACTTATCAACATTCTTAACACGAACGCTATCACTGCCAGCCAGTCTTGGCTCATAATAAGCGGTTTTTTTATTTTGCAAAATAACGGCTATTTCTGAAGCCATTCTTCCTAATTTTTTATTTGTCGCGTCAATAACGTATTCCATTATACAAATTCAATTAATGCTTTTTGAGCGGCATCGCGTTTTCTTTGTCCGCCAATTTTCAATATGCGTAAATATCCGGAAGTTCTGTCTTTATATTTTGGAGCTAATTCATAATATAATTTATTAGCCGAATCCTTAGTGAGCCTTGATAAAAGCAAACGCAAGCTGGCTAAATTATTTTTCTTAGCCAAAGTCATAGCCTTTTCAACAATAGGCCTAATCCCCTTTGCTTTGGCTTCTGTGGTTTCCATCTTGCCTTTCATTATTAAATTGTGGGCCAAAGTTTTTAAAAACAACTTTCTCGGACCCCTTTTTTTATGAAACTTTCTCATGCGATAAATTAATTTATTAATTTGAGCACCCTGTTAAATGCCGCTTTGCGGCAATTTCGCTTTCAGCGAAATTATTTAACAGGGTAAG
>JBBTYU010000096.1:0-5351 GCA_038061675.1 Patescibacteria group bacterium
TGCTGAAAAGTGGAAATAACATAGATGGGATATAGCTTATCTTGTTATTTTTCAGGTGGAAACGGTGTCAGGTACCGTTAATTTAGGAAGTCCGACTTCCACAGAAAAGAGGAATGGGGTCAGGAGCCTTTCTTTGCGGAAACGGTGTCAGGTACCGTTAATTTAGGGGAATGGGGTCAGGAGCCTTTCTTTGCGGAAACGGTGAGGAAACGGTGTCAGGTACCGTTAATTTAGAAAAAGGTGTCAGGTACCGTTAATTCCGTTAATTTCGGGAAACGGTGTTAGAGAGGAAACGGTGTCAGGTACCGTTAATTCCGTTAATTTCGAAGAGAGAGATTGCCGCAGTCGCCCACTGGCGACCTCGCAATGACAGGCAAAATTTGACTTCAGATTTTTGACTATGATATATTTAAATTATGAATACCATTACTATTCCTAAAATTGAATATAAAAAGATATTAAAAACTCAAGAAGAGTTGCGTTCCCAGGTGGAAGCCTTACGAGAATTTGTTATTGAAGCTGTAAAAGAAGAACTTAATTTTTCTGCAATAAAACGCTTAGAGAAAAGATCTCAACTCCTTGACCAGAAAAGAGGAATATATTTTGATTCTATTTCTTCTTTTAAATCCTATCTCCGTCTTCTTTAATTATGAAATCTTTTGAGAATCATCGGGAGTATAAATTAGTTATCTCCCCTGAATTTGACAGGATTTTATAGAAACGGTGTCAGGTACCGTTAATTTAGGAAGTCCGACTTCTACAGAAAAGATAGGAAACGGTGTCAGGTACCGTTAATTTAGGAAGTCCGACTTCCACAGAAAAGATAGGAATAATATTTAGAGGAAACGCGGGGCGAGGCTCCCGCTTCTAGCGAGGCTCGCTTTAGGCGGCGCCTGATCTTATCGTGGCGGCAGCCACCATTTATGACTGGATTCCCGCCTAAAAAATTATTCACAATGCGCCCCCTCTTGACACAAAGTTTATCTTTAGATAAACTTTTATTATATGAAAAATAATATTGTTGGTTTAAAAGAATTAAGGGGGAATATAAATGCCTATATCAGCGAAGTAAAAAATGGCGCGTCTTTTATAGTGGTGCGCCGTTCCAAGCCCGTTTTAAAAATTTCTTCTCCCGAGGAAAGTTCTAACTTGTGGGAGACGGTAGCTGACTTTACCGAAATAAATAAAAATGGAGTGTCGGCTAAAGAAGTTTTGAAAACACTCCGTAAATTAAATGCCCGATCTTAAAAAACTTCTTTCTAGGTTTGATAAAAAAGAACGTAATATTCTGGAAATTTTAATTGAAAAGATTATTTCTTTGAATTGGAAAAACTTGGATGTTAAAAAATTAAAAGGATATCAAAATATTTTTCGGGTTAAAAGGAGTAAATTAAGAATTATTTATAAATTAACCGAGCAAAAGGAAATTCAAATTATTTCGATTGAGCGGCGCTCCGAAAATACTTATAAATTTTAGGAAACGTAGAAACGGTGTCAGGTACTGTTTACACAAAAATTGCTTACAAAGAAATTAAGCTAAAAAATCTCTCAGAGTTGAGAGATTTTTTAGCGTGGACCCGGCGAGGCTTGCACTCGCTTTGCTGCTTGTCAAGGGCAGGGTTTTACTGCATAAACTACAGGCCCAGATCCACGCGATAATAGCTTGTCATTTTTTATATAAAAACAAAATCCCCACAATGTGGAGATCTTATTTTGACAAGCAGCGGATCTATAATTTATATAAACCCCACCCCTTGATATCATTATATTGGTTATTAAAATCATGTCAATCGTAGAAACGTAGAAACGTGGAAACGGGAAACGGTTTCAGGTACCGTTAATTTCGAAGAGAGAGATTGCCGCAGTCGCCCACTGGCGCGGAAACGGTGCAGAAACGGTGTCAGGTACCGTTTATTATGTTAAACTAATTGCATGGGACGAGTAACAAGAATTGATATGGCGGACATGGTTTACCATGTAATAAATCGCGCGAACAATCGGGCGAATTTATTTTCCAAACCGGAACACTATCAAAATTTTCTTGAAATTATTAGTGAGGCGTTGGAATTCGTGCCAATGCGTATCCTTTCCTATTGTCTTATGCCCAATCATTGGCACCTTGTTCTTTATCCGCGAAAAAATGGCGACCTTTCCAAATTTATGCAAAGAGTCGCATTAACTCACACGCAAAGATATCACTCTAAAACCAAAACTATCGGCCATGGTCATGTGTATCAGGGGCGATATAAATCTTTTCCAGTACAACAGAACGAATACTTTTTAACTCTTGTTCGCTACGTTGAAAGGAACGCAAAAAGAGCAGCGTTAGTTGAAAAAGCGGAACATTGGCCATGGTCTAGTTTATATACTCGAATGAACGGATCAGAAGAACAAAAGAAATTATTAGGCCCGTGGCCAGTGGAAATACCCGATAATTATATGGAATGGGTTAATGAATCTCAGCCAAAAGAGGAAATTGAAAATATAAGATATGCGATAAAAAGAAACAGACCGTTAGGAGAAGAGTTGTGGGTTTCAAAAACAGTAGAAAAATTTGGTTTGGAGAATACTTTAAGAAATCCAGGCAGACCAACAAAGAACGGTACCTGACACCGTTTTCCTCTGACACCGTTTTCCTGACACCGTTTTCGTTTTCACGTTTTCGTTTTCGCGGGGGATATGGAAAATTTGACTTCCGATTTTTGATTATGATAAAATTGAAACATTATGAATAAAAATAAAAAAGGAGTTATTTTGGAGGATATTGATTCTAAACTTGATTTAGTTTTGGAAGGACATCGGGCATTGGATGTTAAAATTGATAAAAATCACGAAGAATTTAGAGAATTTAGAAAAGAAGCTAATTATAAATTTGGCGTTCTTACCGAGATGACGGCAAAAAATACCGAAGATATTGAGATAATGAAAGTAGATTTACATAAAAATACCGAAGATATTGAGATAATGAAAGTAGATTTACATAAAAATACCAAAGATATTGAGATAATGAAAGTAGATTTACATAAAAATACCGAAGATATCGGAATGATGAAAATGGATTTGCACGTAATCAAAGACGATCTTAAAGAAAAAGTAAGCAGAGAAGAATTTAAAATTATTGAAAAACGGATTGATTTACTTGAAAGGAAATTTCAAAAAGCATAACTTTAATTTGGAAATGGGGTCAGGAAATGGGGTCAGCCACCATTAATTTAGGAAGTCGGACTTCCGAAGAGAGATTGCCGCGGACTAAAGTCCTCGCAATGACAAGAAGAGTTTCTCTTTTTGAAATTTTAAAAGCAAGAAATAAATACCGGCAGAAACAAAGATATTTATAAGAAGCGGAGTTCCGATAAATTTAAGAATAAGCGTAAAAATAGCCATTATAATTCCGGCAAAAATCATTTTTTTGATATTCGGCAAAACTGAAAATGGATTGACCGATTGCATTTTTTTCCAAATAAAATAATTTGCCAGAATTTGAGTAATGACCGTTGAAGCCGAGGCGCCGGCAATTCCGAAAGCCGGAATTAAAAGAAAATTAAAAATAATATTGCCAATGGCGCCAATCATTGAAAATGCTATAAAACTTTTTTGCTTTTCATGAGCCAGAATGGAATTGCTTACTATTACTGATGGGAAAATAATTAAAATGGTGATCATTAAAATTTGAAATGAGGCAGTGGCCGCCGAATATTGAGATCCAAAAACTAAATTTATAATTTGATCCCCCAATATTATTCCGCCCAAAGACAAAGGGATAGCCGCCAGCAAAGACATAGAAACTGCTTTTTCTAATATTCTTTTGCCTCCCCCTAGCCCATCTTTTAAGGTTTTGGTAAGGGCGGGGAAAATGCTCACAGCAAAAAGCGAAGCGATTGTATAAAAAATTTGGACTGGTTTTTGCGCGGCAGAATAAAAACCAACCTCATCGGCCGAACGCATCCAGCCGATCATAATAAGGTCGGTGTTGATCATTATGGCTCCTAAAAAACTGGCTAAAGCAAAGGGCAGGGAGGCGTTAATAATTGGTTTTATTAAGGTTTTATCAAAATTAGCCAAAGACGAATAAAAATGTTCTTTTAGCGCTAATAAAACAGCAAGGAAGCCGATAGCCACTCCGTTAATATAGGCAATGGCAAGGCTTTGGCTGGTTGGTATTAAGTATAAAAATAATAAGCCCAAGACGGTAATCAGAAAATTAGTGGTTATTTCGTTGAGAGCCTCTAATTGCATTTTTTCTTTGGCGCGGCTTATTACGAATCCGAAATTTCGTAAGCCATCAAAGAAAAGAATTAAGGCGGCTAATGGCAGTAATGTTTGAGCTTCGGGAATATTGGTAAGGTATGGCGCGCCGAAAATCAAAAGCAACATTCCAACTGTTAAAAGAACGAGCTTTATACAAAAGACGGTTGAAAAATATTTCTTGGAGAATTCCGGATTTTTGGCCGATTCCGGGGTGACTATGGCTCCCATGCGCATATCGGATAAAATGGTCATAAAGGCTACCAATGTCATTACATACGAAAAAGCGCCCCAGCTGGACGGCCCCAAAACTCTGGCGGCGTATATTATCAAACCGGCTCTTAAAAGCCGTCCGAAAATTTGGCCAAAAAACAGCCAGAAAGTGTTTTTGGCTATGGTTTGTTTGAGGGTTTGGTTCTCAAATAGGAAAGATTTTATTTTACTAATCATAAAATATAATACTAATCTACAAATTCGCAGACGAATGCAAATGCTACAAATATTAATTTAATACTCTTTTAGGGGATAGATATTTTTGTCTAAAATTAACTATTAATCCCAATTTTTTATTAGAAGAAATTAAATATCTTTTCATCTGGAAATAATCCTCTTTCGTGACTATTCTCTTTGTTTTTGCATCAAGAATTATAATATCTTCAATAATAAAATCAGGGATATTTCTTCTTTCTTTTTCTCCTACAAAAGAAGGCGCCAATGCAGCTTCTCGCACATATTTAATATTGTTTTCTTTCAGTAGAATTTCTAAGAGATCTGCATATGACCCCTCATTTTTAAATCGTCCTAATTTATTATGAGTCTCAAAGCATAAACCGCATATTTTATAGGATAATTCTGGATGTAAAACTTTATTTATTTGTTGCATTCGAATAATATTCGTAGATTTGTATTATTACTAGTTGTTGGTAAAAAGAAACTTAATAGTTTTAAGCAGAATGCTCAAATCCAAGAAAGGAGAATTATTTTTGATGTAATAAATATCAAACTGGGTTTTTTCGTAAGCCTCTTGAACAGTAGCGCCGTAGCGGAAATTTATTTGAGCCCAGCCGGTAATTCCCGGCTTGGTAAGATGGCGCAGTTCGTAATAC
>JBBTYU010000097.1:0-2294 GCA_038061675.1 Patescibacteria group bacterium
ACCTGTACTGCGCTCATTGTCTGAATAATTCCGGTGAAGTACTGCCCGCAGAAATACCTCATAAGCGGAGAGTTGCCCTTCTCGATGATTTTTGCAAAGCGGGGGTTCAAGAGATCCGTTTTACTGGGGGAGAACCACTTCTTGTTCCTCAAATATTCGATTACATTTCAAAGATTAGGGAGGATGGATTGCGCGCATCTATAGGAACCAATGGAACACTTGTTGATGCTATGGTTGTAAAAAAGCTTTCTAAAGCTGACTTAAATGTTGCGATTGTCAGCGTTGACGGTCTCGAAAACAAACACGATTCTATCCGAGGAGTTGGAACATTTCGAAAAACTCTTAAAGGAATTGAGTTATTGATAGAAGCTCATATCCCCGTAAGGGTAAATTTGGTTGCCATGAAAAGCAATTTAGCAGAAATCCCTAATGTAGTGAAGTACTTCTTTGATAGAAATGTACCAATAATGATCCGGCGCTTGATTCCGTCGGGGAGAGCAATTGGCACACAAGAAAGGTTGACAACAGAGGACTATAATTTTTTGCGTAGCAAATTGGAGCAATTTCTTTCTAGCCCTAAAAAAATGTTAGTGGGCATTATCTCAAGGAAGAGGAAATTATCCCGAGAATAAAACTTCCATTTGCGTGGCACAAGTGTAAGGCTGGGCGGCGAGGACTTTCAATATCCCCGGATGGTCGTATTCATACTTGCGGTTTCTTAGAACCACTGGGAGTATCTAGTATCGGAAACTTTAGAACAAAGAACCTTTCTTCGGTCTGGGGACATTCCTGTGCTCCTGAAACACACTGTATGGCCGCCGCAATGGCAAAAAAAGATAACTTCGTCCAAGAGAAAACGAGGAGGGGGAATAAATGATCATTGGATTTGTTGGTTTTCATAGTGCAGGAAAGTCATGTCTCTGCCGATACATAGAAAGTAGATTTGGTTGGAAATGTCTCCTGAAGAGAGCTCTACTAAAGGAGTGGTCTGGAATGGGAGAAAATGAGCTTGCCTGGACTAATTGGTATCGTAATCTCTATTGCACGATTGGGGGATACGAAATCATGCATCACCTACTAAGAAGAATTAAGTATGTCCGAAATCAAAATAGCGTCATTCTTATTGATGCTATTCACACCCCAGATGAATGGCGCGCTGTAAAAGAGGTAGATAGCGACAGTATTTTAGCGGGAGTGTTTATTCCGAAAGAATCAAGACTCGAACGAAGTACTCCAGAGGACATCACTCTTGATGATAGGAGGGAACGATATTGGCACAACAAAGAAATCAGCCATTGCCTACTTTCTCAAATAGAGTGGTCTTTTTGCGGGATAGCATCGCAAGAATTACAAGCTCTAGAGGCAAGAGCTTTGTTTGAGCACCTTACTAAAGTTGGGAAAATAAAATAAGGAATTAAACCGACTTTTGTTTCCCAACAACCCCTTCTTTCGTAAGAGAGGGGGTTGTTTTATAAGCGGATCATTATACAATAATAATCATGGTGATCATATCAACACAAAAAGCAGGCGCTATTATTTTAAGCAAAAATGATGAAAATAAAATTGCCCTACTTTACCGTGGAAAACAAAATGATTGGTCCTTTCCTAAGGGGCACATTGAAAATGATGAATATCCAACTAGCGCAATGATAAGAGAAATTAAAGAGGAAACCGGGTTGTTGGTAAAAATCTTACGCGAATTGCCGGACATGTATTACACACACCCAGACGGGAGTGCTGTTTCAATAAAAATGTTTCTGGTGCAGTCTGAAGACGACGCTCTTTTGAGGCCGGAGCTTGAAGCAGATGCTGTTAAATGGGTGCCGATGAATGAAGTACCCTCAACGCTAAGCCATGACAACTTAAGAGAATATTTTGAGAAGGTTTCCCGCCTCATTAAAAAATAGATTTACTCCTTTTGGAGGTGACCCAAAACTCGTTAATACCACATATCGGAGCAAGTATCCTTGATATAATATTATTTTTCAATATTACTTCAAAAGGATGAGGGAGGCCTATTTCTTTGAAGCCAAATCCAAAAATGAATTGAATAAAAAAATCTTTTTTAATTAACTCTTTCCAGTATTTTGTTGATAAATATCTCTCGTCTCCAAATCCTTTAGACCTGTATTTTTTTGACATGGAGTTTATTGGCACAACGAATATTACAAGAGGGGCCACAGAAAGCTGTGTCTTTAAAAAATGTATTATTTCACTATCTGAGTAATGTTCTAACATGCCATGAGATATTACACAATCAAACGAATTTGATCCAAATTTTTTAATAATGTCTT
>JBBTYU010000098.1:0-2312 GCA_038061675.1 Patescibacteria group bacterium
TTTAGTAACAGATTTAGAATCGCAAAAAGTATTAAGAGCAGGATCGTATGAACTTACCGTGCATCCACAAGCATTGGCCGTTCCTCCTCCACCACAAGTCCTTGGCCAAGTACATGGTAAAGTTCCAAGTTTGTCTACAGTGGTACCGCAATTTGTAGTAACAGATTTAGAATCGCAAAAAGTATTAAGAGCAGGATCGTATGAAGTTATAAGTGTGTCTAGATTTGCTGTATTGCAAGTAGCATACGTACCACCAACACAGTTTTTTGTGCCGGCAATAGAACAATTTCCAAGAGTATTGGTACAAGATTTTTTCCAAGGTATTGTTGCAGTTCCGCGTATAACGCCCTCCGAGGAATCGCACGATCCCCCGCATTGATTATCTCCGCAAACTTTATTGGTGCCATCTAAATTAGTACAATTTGGAACACAGGTAAGCGACATAGAAATTGATGAGGCTGGAAGACTAGATAAACCAACCTCGGGTCTATCTTTAACAACTACTTTCCAGTCAGTAGTTCCTTCAATATTAAACTTTAAATTATCAGTGCCGCAATTCAAATTCGTTCCATCAAGCTTCATTAAGCCAGTATTCTCAAGTATCTTAGAGAGCGTGCCGTCACAATTTATTTCTCTAGGCACGTTATTAATTGCGCTAACCAATTTTACGGTGGCTGGACCGGCAATATTGTTTCCGCTGATAGAATTAATATTTATAAATCCGTTTTGGACTGAAAGAGATGTTGGCGTAAAACTTATATCGCTAGGAGCGAGGGTGCCCGCCCCCGGATCAATTCGCAGAAAAACAGAAGATTTCGACGTGGTTATTACATTGCTAGGGTTAGTAGCGCATCCGCTACTGCATACTTGAATACTCCAGTTGCCCGTCGGAGTAGAATTCTTAATATCGCAATTTGCTTCTAATGCAGTATTAGAAACGCTGGTGGTAACACAATCAATAATATTTGTACCGCTTTTAAGCTGCATATCCATTCCATCTTTAAATCCGGATCCGCTTATAGTAAACAGCTGCGTCTTAACTAAATCGACAGTAATACAGCCACTCACCTTAAAATGACCGGCGCCATTTTTATTTTTAGCTCTTACGGCATAAACGTATTGTTTTCCATAATCAAACCAGCTGTCTTCGTATGCGTATGTGTTATTGTTTGCGTTGTAGTTGGGAAGTAACGCGTTTATAAACTCGCCACGGGAAGGATTTGCGGCGATATCAGCAACAATATCGCTATCGGTTTTATTAGAAACACAAGAATTATATTTAACGATTTCATAATTCAAAATAGGGCTGTTGAGGGGTGTGTCCGGCGGAGTCCAAGTCACGGTATTTTGGGGTAACCTAGTAACGGCATCTGGGCCATAATTAGCGCTATTGATTTGAGGAGCTCCGGGAACGGAAAGACTATTTATATTAACCACCACAGTATCAGAAACTTTTCCTCCGGGATAATCGCAGGTTAGAGTGTAGGTTTTAGAAGAACCTGAATTATCAAAAATTACCGCGGGGACATCAACTTTTTGAGCCATAATTACTTGCTGGTTAACGGAATTACACTCTCCGATATATGGTTTGTAACCATACTGATCCGGAGTGCAATCAGAAGAAGACATATAAATTTTGTTAAATGGTATGTCGTTGATGTTGACCGTGTCACTATATTTAATCTCTTCAAAAACACCGCTGTATTTACATTGATCTAAAGATGCCCCGGTAAATGCTAGATTGCCTTTATAAATCCAGTAATCCCCGCTATCAGAAGACAGTGGCGACGTATTACCTAAACGGCACGGATGTCCAGTAGTGCCTCCGCCACGATAAATTCCGCTTGAGAAAGTCCCAACATAGAATGAAGATTCAGAGGGTTCAGAATAATAAGGAGAATCATTAGATAATCTCCCATAATTATTGGTTTTTAAGCAAGCTCCTAAAGAAGCTTTGGTGGCTTCGTTGGCTGCGGCTATAGTTGCGTAATTACCCTGATAGTTGATATGCGTACTAGCCAAAGGGCTATCTATAAAAGCTCCGGAACTATTGACCCATGGAGAACAATAAAAATGCGGTTTCGCAGAACAGCCCTCCGTTCCCGAAGTACAATCGGCGCTTCTAGAACTTGGCGTTCCATAAACAATTCCCTGATAATAGGAATAAGCAGGAATATTGGCTGGGGTAACTGGAATTATTTCTGATTGAGCTCCTCCCAATTCTTTATTTCCAGACCAATCCACGGAAGCCACGCAGCTAGTTACTGCCGGATCCGTGGTAGACCAAGAAAGATTTACATTTGAACCGGGGT
>JBBTYU010000099.1:0-2971 GCA_038061675.1 Patescibacteria group bacterium
GTCGGCTAAAAATTCTCTTTTTCTGGAAATAGCCAACTTAATTAACATGGCCGCTATCGGCGCCAAAATCATTAAAATAATTCCTATCAGCATAATAACTCCATTTCCTCCGCCCCTGCTATCTCTCCTGCGCCCGCCGCCCCAAAGCATTGAGCGCGTAAATATATCCGAGGCAATGGAAATGAAGCCAACTAAAACCACCACCATAGTGGAAATAAGCATATCATAATTGCCGATATGAGAAAGCTCATGCGCCAGCACGCCCTCAAGCTCGGATCTATCCAATTTTTTCAATAAACCGGTCGTGACAGCCACTACGGCATGTTCCGGATTTCTGCCGGTGGCAAAAGCATTTGGAGATTGTTCATCAACAATATAAATCTTTGGCATTGGAATGCCGGCTGTAATAGATAAATTTTCTACAATATGATAAAGCTCTTTGTTATTTTCGTGAGTTGCCGGCGCCGCCTTGGACATTTTTAAAACAATTTTGTCCGAAAACCAATAACTGGTAAAACTCATGATGATGCTGAACATCACAGCGATTACCAAAATACCCGGGTCATTATAAATATAAGAAAGCGCATAGCCAAAACCGATTACAACCAAAAAAAACATAGTAAAAAGCAACCAAGTTTTTCGGATATTGCTATCTTTTTGAGTATATAAGTTCATAGAAAATATTCTAACCTACGGCATCCCGAAAATTACCATTTTTTCTTTTGCTCCTCCAAATCTTTTAAAACAAATGATTCGGATGTGGCGTTGCCAACCTTTGGCCTTACTATATAGAGCCTCCTGTGTTCGTTGTCATAATACACATCGTCATTACCAACTAAGGTTTTGGGGCCGGTAACAACAATGGGTTCAAATCCAAGAACTTTTGATACCTCTGACGAGAGCAGTTTTATTGATTCAAGATAATCTTCCATATATTTTTTTTCTTTGGTGAAATAATTACCGCCAACAATTCTGGCATCAATAGTTCCATCAACGCATCTTTCTCTTATTTCTTCAAGCCGTTGCTCTAAATCGGCTATAAATTCATTTTTATATTCTTCCGTCAACAAAAAAAAGCGCGGACTCTCATGGCTCAAAAACGAAATATTTCCGCCGGTATTTTTGTCTTGGCCGGCAACCAACAACCCGGTACAATTTCTAAAACTATCAGAAAATTTATCCTGCTTATCCACAGGAGACATAACGTATGTGCCCGAAGCGCGATAATCCACGTGATGGGCATTATTGTTTTCCTCGGCATTGCGATAACCATCGAAAACAGCTGTCGGCCCCGGATAATCTTCAAAATCGGCAGGTGTGCCAATACAGGCCATAATTGGTTTAATATCAGCTCTTAAATATTCAGATCTGCCTGGCTTCGCCGCCTCCGGTATATTTTCCTCACCACTAAATATTTTATTCAAAGATTCCATGGTGTTTATTAAAACGAAAAATTAAAACTTAACCTTCACAACTTCCTTTTCAGCCTGAGAAGAAACTTCAAAAAACTTTTCTTCCTTAAATCCTAATTTAGCGGCAACAAGATTGGCCGGAAAAATTTGGATTTTATTATTAAGTTCCAATACTACGCTGTTAAAAAATCTTCTGGAAGCCTGCATTTTGTCTTCGGTGTCAGCTAATTCTCTTTGCAAATCCAAAAAATTGACATTGGCTTTCAGATCCGGATAATTTTCAGAAACTGCAAATAATGTCTTTAAAGTACCTGAAAGCATATTTTCCGCTCCTTGTTTTTCTAAAGCGTTTCCTCCGCCGGCCACCGCGGAACGGGCATTAGTAATATTTTCCAAAACACCTTTCTCGTGAGCCATATATCCCTTTACTGTTTCTATTAAATTCGGGATAAGATCAAAACGCCTCTTAGACTGCACGTCTATATCCGAAAGCGCCTCTTTTACCCTGTTTCTTAAAACAACCAATCGGTTGAATAAGAGAATTAAATAAACCACTGCCAATCCTAGCGCTAGCAAAATTATATTTGTTGTATTCATAACCCCTATATTACCACCTTTATGGTTTTAATAAAAGAAAATCCCCTCACTCTAATAGAGTGAGGGGATTATTTTTTGGGATACATGAGATAATCCAGATTATCACCTTCGCGCAATACTATTCTGATCTTTTTAACAAAATAATCATAATAATATTTGTGGAACTTTTTATCGTTTCCATATAAACGACAATATTTAGATTTGCGGTAATCCCTTACCTTAAAATAACGCATCTCTCTATGCCCATTATCATAAAGCGGATCTGCAACATTGCCAGAATTCCATTCCTCCAAGATTTGAGCTAAAACACTTCCAAATCCCAGCTTATTTTTAGGAGAAAGCCCAATAAGAAGTTTTTTGCATTTAAGCTTTTTTAAATATTCAGACAAAGACATAGCATGGCAACAGTCTGCAATTATAATAAGCGGTCCACGCTGTTCTTCCAAAACTTTCACCAAATACTTGTGATAAAAAGTATAAGGTTCTGGAAAAACGCCATCATTATTAAAAAGAGCCCACTCACCCTTAATTCCATGCCCATCAAAACAGATAAGCAACGGCTCCCAACAACTCTTGCTAACAATATCTTCAATTCTTCTTAATAATCCCCCCGCTTTAAAACGCTTAATATTTTTATAAAATAAAAATATTTTATTTTTAGATATTCCGACTTTATTTTTTAAATATTTCAATAAAAACTTGCTGTCGTCAAAAGTATCTAAAATTCCATTGTCTTCAAGCTCATCTTTATCAATCTTGCTCTTCCTCTCTAAGGAACAAATTATTATTGCCTTCATTATCTCCACCTCCTTTAGCTAATCAGTCCGTATATATTTTCAATGCTTCTACCTTTATTAAACTCCTTTAATAAATCAAGTCAATCCCCCACATAAAATTTATTGGGGGGATCAAGCTCAAAAAAAGAAATAAAAAACTCCCATCTCCACCGATTGGCGGATAAT
>JBBTYU010000100.1:0-3449 GCA_038061675.1 Patescibacteria group bacterium
CTTCTTTTTTGATTGATTTTATTTTTACATTATCCGGAATGTTGGTAAGATAACCGGTCTCTTTTTCTTCTTCCGTTAAACCTTTCAATAGAAGTTCTACCGCCTGTTTTAATGTCAGATTTTCCTTTTCCGTCTCCGACGACCTAATTACAGGAAAAACTTTGATACAAGAAACTTCTGGATCAAGTTTATTACTAGAAAAATAAACCTGATAGGTGCCGCTTAGATTTTTGTCAATTCCCGCTGCTTCATCGGCTTTAGGAGAATCAACGGCGATATTGCTTTCTTTTTCCGCGTTTGCCGCGCCCGGACACAACTCAGTCAGCTTATCTACGGAAGGATTCCCATGCCTTACCCACCCGCCATTAACACAAATCCAATTATCTTCTGGTCCGCTAATTACAAATCTAACAAGTATCCATGCCGCCAAAACAATTAAAACAGCCAATATTAAAATTTTTATTTTTTTATTCATATATGATTAATTATTCAGTAATAGAAAAGTTTTGTCCCGTGATATTCTTTGCTTCATCCGATGCAAGAAAAATAATCTTTTTGGCTACTGTTTCCGGTTCAACTAACTTATGGCTCGGTTTATTTGCCAATAACTCTTTGAGCTCTCCTTTCGGTGCCGTGAGCCAATAACCGGCATTTGTCGCTGACGGAGAAATAGAGTTGGCTCTGCCAAATGGAGATAAAAGCTTTGCGTATGACTGAGTTATATTTATTACTCCTGCTTTTGCTGCAGAATATGAAATAGCGTCATATTGACCATCTAAGCCATGTCTTGAAGCAATATTAACCATAATTCCACTTTTTTGTTTTTGAAATACTTCCATTACATATTTTGAAATATTCATCATCAATATAAGATTTTGCTGTAAAGACTTTAACCAAATATCAGATGTGCCGTTCCATTCATCGCCGTTTACATACCGTCCAGCATTATTTACTAAGACATCTATTTTTCCAAAATTTTTCATTACTTCACTAACAACGTTTTTTGCTTTATTTTCATTGATTAAATCCGCTTGGATTGCTATAGCTTTTCGTCCTAATTTTTTAATTTTCTTTACTAAATTACCTGCTCCCTTTTTATTATTTTTATAAGTAATAGCAATATTTGCGCCGTTTTGCGCAAACATTAAAGCCGCAGCCTCCCCAATTCCGCTTGATCCGCCAGTTATTAATATAGTTTTATTTGTAAACATTTTTATTTTATTTTGCTTATTCGCCTATTCGCGCGAATTAGAGATTAGAGAAGAGACAAAACTTTTTGAGTTACAGATTTCTGGTCATCACTTAAAAGATAAAATATCTGCAAACTACGCTGTTCTTTTTCTAAAATATCCATTGTCGCCAAAATATTTAAATGTTTTGAGGTAGCCTTGAAAGACAGTTTTATCGCATAAGCTATGCCGCCTACCGATGATTCTTTGTTTTCTTTAAGATATTTAAGAATTGCCAACCGCCGACGATTCGCAAGCGCTTTTAAAGTTTTTTCTAAATATTTCATAATGTTTCAAAAATATTATTATAGAATTTAACAAACATGGTTATGATACAACTATTCGCCTATTCGCGCGAATTAGAGATATGATTTTCTACTTTAGTCATATAATTTAATCAGCTCGTCAAATTTTAATATTCTTTCACTGACTGGTGCGCCAATTTTAACCGCGTCAACATTGCCGGCTTTGGCTAAATGTATAATAAAAACATCTTCCGTCTCTCCTGACCTATGAGAAACTATAGTTTTCAAACCATTTTCTTGCGCCACTCTTATGGCTTGGCAAGACTCGGAAACCGTGCCTATTTGATTCGGCTTTATTATCACTCCGCTTATAAGCTTTTCCCTGACAAATTTTTCTATAAGCTCCGGATTCGTCACGGTCAAATCATCTCCCACTACCCATTTATCCGGACATTTGACATTGAATTCTTTAAAGCCGTTAAAATCCTCTTCATCAAAAGGATCTTCAACAGACATCAATAAATTAGAGTGGACCAAATAATCCAATAGTATTTGATTTAATTTTTCCGAAGATATTTCGTTTCCTCCGAAATTATATTTACCCTCTTTATAAAAATTGGAGGCTGCCACATCCAGCGCCAAAGAAAAAGATTTTTTTAATTCTTCCGACCCCAGCAATTCTTCCATAATTTTTATAGGTTCAAAATTGCTTTCAAAATTTATGGCATAGCCGCCCTCGTCTCCAATAATTATTTTTTCAAGTTTATATTTTGTCTTCAATAATTCTCCCAATTTTTTATAAAATTCAATCAAAATTTTAATTGAAGCGGTGTAGCTCTGATCTTTTGAATCAACTACCACCATGTATTCCTGAATATCCAGATTGTTTCCGGCATGGGCACCTCCATTTATTAAATTAGAAAAAATAAGCGGTTTTTTATCAATAATCAATCCGCCCCAAAACTCTTCATTTAAAACTTGCCACTATTCTTTATTTTCTTTGCGCGCTAAAGCTCTGGCAAAGGCAACAGAAATCCCCAACATCAGATTACCGCCAAGTTTTCCTTTGTCCACAGTTCCATCAAGGCCGATCAAAAAATTATCCAGATCTTTAATTGAATTAAAGTTTTTATGAACTACTTCTTTTTTAACCAAATCATTTAAAACTTTTTCCGCTTCTTTAAAACTCAAGACAGCCGCTTCCCTTTTGCCGCGGCTTTTGCCGGACGGGATTTGAGCTGAAAAAGAATTTAGCTTTTCGTCTAAAACTTCAACCTCAATCGTAGATTCTCCCCGCGAATCAAATATTTCGTGAATTTTAATGTCTTCTAGTCTCATAAAGAATTAATGACCTCCGAGGACCCAGATATTAAATCCCCAGAAAGTCCTCGGAGGTCAAGAAGTTATTATTCTACGGCTATAAATTTTTCACCCGTTTCAAATCCCTTAATATTATCTACGGTGGTATTCAAAATTCTTTGCAGAGCTTCTTCGGTATTAAAAGCGTTATGAGGAGTAATAAGCACATTCGGCATCCTCATTAAAATATGGTCCCAAAGCATATTTTGAACCACTTCTGTTTTAAGTCTTTCTTTGCCAAGATAATTCAACTCGTCCTTTACTTCGCCCTCGTCTTCCAAAACATCAGCGGCATATCCGGCTAAGATTCCTTTTTTAAGCGCCACTATTAAAGCATCGGTTTGAATAAGCGCTCCGCGGGCAGTATTCACCAAATAAGCGCCTTTTTTTATTAATTGAAAATTATTCTCGTTGATCAAATGATGCGAGCCGGCATTATAAACCGCGTGAATTGTAATTACATCGGAATTTTTTAATATATCTTCCAAAGAAACATATTGAAAACCCATTTCCGCCACGGCCTTTGCGTCCGGATATACATCAAAAGCGATCACGTTCATCCCAAAACCTTTAGCAATTTTAGCTAACAATTCAAAGTCAATTTCTTCCAATTCTT
>JBBTYU010000101.1:0-1594 GCA_038061675.1 Patescibacteria group bacterium
AAAAATTAAAAGATTACCATTTTCTTTTAGAATTGGTAATGTCAATTTTATCCAATTTTCTGTAAAATTTAGATAATCATTGTCTGTGAAGTAGTCCCATTTACCAAAGTCGGAAGATCGTGCTTTTCTCCCTTTTAAAACTTTTGTATTTTTATTCGCAGTATTGTATGGAGGGTCTACAATAACCGCGTCAATTTTGTGTTTTATGTTGGACAGTACCTTAAAAGTATCTCCTTGAATTAAATAGTGTGTATTCATAATATAATTTATGTGTTCTGTATTCTTGTTTCTGCTAATTTAAAATAGTCTCTATCTAATTCTGTTCCTAGGTATTGTCTATCAAGTTTTTTTGCTACAACAGCAGTTGTTCCTGAACCCAAAAATGGATCAAACACTATCCCATTTTTCTTTGATGTAGATAAAATAACTCTCTCGAGTAACCATTCTGGTTTTTGTGTCGGATGTATTCTTTTACCTCCCGATGTTTTACCTTTTGCCCATATTGACCTCATTTGTTTTCCACCGTTTATTTTTTTCATTTCCTCGTAGTTAAACACATTCTTTTTATCTTTTCTTGCCCATAAAAAATTTTCATGGTCTGCAACAAATCTGGTGCATGATAAATTTGGTGTTGCATCAGTTTTGTGCCAAAGTATCTCATTTAATATTTCAAAACCAATTTTTTCTAATAAATATCCTGTTAAATGTATATTGTGGTAAGTACCGGCAACCCATATTGAACCTGTCTTTTTTAAAATACGAAAAGATTCTTTTAGCCATTGTTCTGTAAATTTTTCAAAATCATCTTTCGCCATTTTATCCCAAGAACCTTTATCGGTACTCAAATCTGACCCTCCTGTTTTTGAGAACTTCATATTAAAATTACTCTTACTTAAATTGTACGGTGGATCAGCGAATATTAAATCTATAGAATTATCTTTTATATTTTTCATAAAATCTAAACAGTCCATGTTATAGATTTTATTTAATTCAAGATCTTTTTTTCCAAAAGTTTCGCTTTTTATCTCTATTTCATTAAGAAACTTTTGACTTTCTAGCGAAATATTTTCTGACTCAAGGTTTCTAACAACTTTTACGACAATACCCCTTACTTCAACTTCGTTTCTGTAAATTGGGAAAAGGGTTGGGTTAGCGGGTTGTAGTCTTATCCTATTTTTTTCTCTATAGATTTTTTTTAAAGTAGCTAAATTATCATCAATAACGGCTACGACCGTTTGACCATCACCGGCAAATTCTTGCTTACGAATGATGACCGTATCGCCATTAAAAATTCCCTCGTCTATCATGCTATCTCCTACGACTTTTAATGCGTAATGATTTTCTTTATTTTTAATTTCGTGACTAAGAACCGAAATGCTTTCATTTCCAAATTCAATCGCCTCAATTGGCTGACCAGCTGAAATGTTCCCAACGATTGGAATTTCAAAAAACTTTTCTACTTTATTTAATTCAATACCACGAGGTTTATTTTTTAACTTATTTATATAGCCCTTCTTCTTTAACGCCTCAATATGCTGATGTACTGTTGATTCAGACGATAGTTTAAAATGTTTCTTTATTTCCTTTAAAGAAG
>JBBTYU010000102.1:0-1924 GCA_038061675.1 Patescibacteria group bacterium
AGTCCGGACGGCGCTGTATTTTTCTTTGAATGCCTGCAAAAATACGACCTGGCAACGAATACGATAGTGTTGCGTGCCGATTACGAAGCATTTGAATTGTTGGGCGGCAACCTAATCGTTTTTCAAAGCGAGGCTCCGCATACTTGCCCGATGTCGGTTTGCAAAGACAGAATCGCCAAGATCACCGACCTAGCAAAAAGCAAGGTCATCTTCCAATCCTAAACCAGTATAATGCCCGCAGAGAAATTCTGCGGGCATTTTTTTATTTGACGATTAAAAATATTTGCCCTATAATAATAAAACTATGAAAACCTGTTCTATTTGCGAAAAAGGATATTACGTCGGAGGCACTCGAAAACTGCTTCGCGGACATTATAATCCGACAAGCGACTCCAGAAAGAGGCCGAATTTACAATGGGGTACAATTCCCGGAAAACCGGGCAGAATTAAAGTCTGTACCAAGTGCCTTAAAAAAATAAAAAAGACTGCCGCAAAAAAGACCATTAAATCCAGCAATACAAAATCTATAGTTAAAAAATAAATCTTAATAAAAATCTCCGTCAATCCGCGGAGATTTTTTATTCACTTCCAACGTTCTCACATTCTGCAGAATATTAGAATATCTTCATAAATTTCAATATTTTTTGACCATATGGGGAAAGCGAGTGCCTTACCATCCTTCCCTGATATTGCTTATTTACTAAGCCAGCCTGAACTAATTTGCGCGTATGTTCAGAAATAGTTTTTAAATTACACTCCAGTTTATCCGCTATTTTATCTAATGTTATTCCATCTAAATCATGAACTAAAAATAAAATATCAATTCTTCGATGATTAGCAATGCCTTTAAAATGTCTTTCTAATTGTCTGCTATTTTTTAATTGCGTCATATTTTCATCACATAATAACATTCTTACATTCTGCAGAATGTAAGAATGTTATACTCTTTAAATTAACCAAAATAATCCAATCGCATTGCTCGCCTCACTTCTTCTAAAGTTTCTTGAACAACTTCTTGAGCCTTTAAAGTTCCGTTCTCTAAAATCTTTATAATATTGCTTTGATCCTTGGCTAATTCTTCCCGCCTTTCCCTGATTGGCTTAATTAAATTTTCTAAAACCCCAATCAGTCTTTTTTTCACAACCACGTCGCCAAGTCCGCCTTTTTTATATTGCTTTTTAAGTTCCTCAACTTCTTCTTTATTTGTGTCAAAAACATCTAAATAAGTAAAAACCATATTACCCTTCACGTGTCCCGGATCACTTACCTTTAAATGTGTCGGATCGGTATACATCATCATTACTTTTTCACTGATCTCTTTTGCGGAATCAGAAAGATAAATAGCATTACCCAAAGACTTTCCCATTTTGGCGGCGCCGTCTATGCCCGGCAATCTGGCATTTTTCGGGACAACAGCTTTCACTTTTTCAAAAACTTTTCCATAAACCGCATTAAACCTATCTACAATTTCGTTGGTTTGTTCAATCATCGGCAATTGATCTGCGCCAACCGGCACCACTGTAGCTTTAAATCCCAAAATATCCGCGGCCTGGCTGATCGGATACATTACAAAACCAGCCGGTACTCCCCGTCCAAATTTTTTCTGCTTAATTTCCGTTTTAACGGTCGGATTTTGCTCTACTCGCGACAAAGAAACTAAATTCATAAAATACATCGTCAGTTCAGATAATTCCGGAATTTGAGACTGAATTAAAATAGCGCTTTTATTCGGATCTATTCCTACGGCCAGATAATCCAAGGCCACATCAAAAACCGCCTCGCGGATCTTTTCCGGATCCTCGACATTATCAGTTAGAGCCTGACTGTCGGCTATCATAATGAATTGCCTGTATTCATCCTGCATCTTTATTCTGTTTTGAAGCGAACCGACATAGTGCCCTAAGTGCAATCTGCCTGTCGGCCT
>JBBTYU010000103.1:0-3599 GCA_038061675.1 Patescibacteria group bacterium
TCGGGTAGAAGTAGAAATAGAATAGCCTATCACCGATAAAATTTTTCTTTTTTTAATTTTGTCCGAAAACCAGCCGAAATATATTTTAAGAAAACTGGCCAGGGCATCGGCAAACCCTTCCAAAAATCCGATCAAAATCGGCGGAGCGCCAAAAACCGCGCTTAAAAATCCCGGCATTACCGAATACACCATTTCACCGGAAAAGTCATTGAATAAACTTACAATGCCCAGCCAAAAAACATTTCTCCTTAAACCCAATATTTTTTTACTTTGCCCCACCGTAGTTTCAACGGAGGTGGGTATTTTTTCTGTCTCCATTCCGGGTCAGTAGAAATTCGATTAATTATTTATATGCGACTTTTTTATATTACTTTGCTATTTTTATTTCCGAATAGTGATGATGTACAAATTAAGTTCGCTAAAGGCGAACCAATCGAATTTTCACTGCCCGGCATTAATTAATGATACCAAAATAATCGCCGACTTTTATGCCTAATTCATCGCTTAAGCCGGCACTTATTTCCAAAACCCTATCAACTGCTTCGGGCGGATAATATAGTTTCAAAGCATTTTCCGGAGTTCCGGCCATCGGCGCCTGCGCATTTTTTTCTATTCCAATAACTATATTATTTTTTATCCAAATAATATCAATTGGAAATCTCATACCCATCATCCAAAAGCCATATTTATCTTCTTTGCCGAAATCAAAATACATTGCGCCATCCTTATCTAAACTGTCTCTATAAGATAATCCTTTGGATTTCTGAGCCATCGTTTCCGCCACTTCCGCCCTAAAAACATTTTCGCCTACCCTTACTGAAATTATTTTATTTTTATTGCCCACAAAAGCATAGGCCAAACCCAAAATGACCACGATCAAAAAAACTATAGCCCCTAAAAATATTTTCTTTGCGTTCTTCATTTTTATTTATATTTTATTCCGAACATTACGATTCCCGCCGACACCGAAACATTCAAAGATTCTTTTTTGCCCGCCATCGGTATCTCCAAAATCTTATCCACTTTTTTCAAAACATTTTTTGAAATCCCATCCACTTCATTTCCAAAAACTAATGTAATTTTTTTTAACTTTGAACCTGAAACTTTTAACTTATAGTAAGGAATTGCTTTCTCATCCTGCTCAACCGCGAATATTTTATATTTTTCTTTCCTAAGATCGCATAAAACATTGGCTGTGCTTTTATTATATTCCCACTCAACTGTTTTTTCCGCGCCCAAAGCCACCTTGGCAAGCTGCGGCCTGATTCTTCCGAATCTGTCTTCCGGGGTCGGCGTTATCCCGCAAAGGTATATTTTTTCCGCGCCAACAGCATCGGCTGTCCTGAAAATGGAACCGACATTGAAAAGGCTGCGAATGTTATCTAAAACAATTATCATATAGGTTCTTATTATTATAAACTATCTGCGTGTTATTAAAAATAAAATGCCCCGCAGAAATAGAAATGCGGGGCATTAATCGTTTAAAGCACGATTAGTAGGAATGCGTAGGAATAGGAATTTCCAGCCTTACCTTGGGTTTACTGGGCCAGAAAAGCCTGTCCCCGATCCTTTTTGCACCCTCGTCATCTTCGCAGTTTTTCAGTCTTTCCTCCCATAATTTCGCGCCCTCTCTTACCGCATCGTCCAGGCATTGCGCTTCCAAGCGCGTAACCGGATGCCTGGAGGTTCCGTGAATTCTGTCGTCCTCCATGTGCGTGTAAACCCATTCTTTAGGCATATATTCCTCCTTCCGAAAAAATTAAAGAACTGCACTTTTATTGTTTTAGGATGCCATATTTATAACTATTTGTCAAATAGCATTATAAAGCCGGATTTTCTGCTTTTTTATTAAGGATAAGATACAAATCCCCGCCAATATTACCGCTATAAAGTTTTCCATCAATCAATGAGCCATTATTTGAACCCGCAAAATACAACGTTGGCGCGCCGCCATTGCTCTGGCTATCAATTACGCTTTCCAGATAATAATAACTATTAACATCTAAATTAATTTCATTTCCATCGTTAAATTGCCAAACAAAATCATTAAAGTTTTGGTAAGAGGTGCCGTGCCAAAACATCTTGCTTTCCGATGTCGCCAATAATTGACCCCTGCTTCCATCCAAAGAATTACGCTTGCCGCCAATCCATTCATAGATTTTAAGCGAGATATAATTCCAGCCACTTTCGCTTGTCGACAATTTTAGAGTAATCGAATCAAGTTGTCCGCTAATCATTGGCCTAAAAGTTTGGGCCACGCTATTAACAGAAATGTTATTTGTAAATGCTGTTTGATTTAATAATTTCCCTTCCGCCGGAACAGCGCCGAAAACAGAAAAGTTAATTTCTGACTTTATTGAATCAGATAAATCTGCTTCTGTCTTAAAATAACTAACACGATTTATGCCTAAACTTCCGCTAATTTCGTGCCAACCAATAGTTTGTTCGCTATCATTTAAATCTATTGTCCGACTATCCACTAGTTCCTCGGTATAAAAATCACTGGTTCTAATCGTTATGGAACTATATTTTTTATCTACAGGCTCCAGATATTTAATCTTATAATTAATATTTTGATCATAATAAATATTGCTATTTATCGGCTCCTGTAAAGAAATTATGCCATCTTTCACGGCGTTAATCACTAAATAAAAATCATTAACTTTTCCATAGTCTCCCCATGCATCGCCATCAATATAATCTCCATTAGAATATTTCCAATAAATATAGGGCGGACCGCTATTACTCGTTGACTCTGTTTCAACTGTAAGATAATAATACTTTCCAGCCTCCAATAATACATCTCCGCCAAATATCCAAAGATAATCAGACCAGTTCGGATAGGCAGTACTGCCCCAAATTTTTTTAGTTCCGCTAATCGCTAAACGAGCGCCCCGGCTAGCAGAAATAGAGGAAGATGCGTTGCCATTCCATTCATAAATGGCAGCGCGCATTTCCGCCCAGCCACTCCCATTAGTATTCAAACCCATATTCAGCGACTCTAAAATTCCATCAGCCAAGGGTTTAAAAACCTGACCAACATTTACAGAATTTCCTCCATCATAATTTCGCTGATTTATTAGTAAAAAATTGATATCTGCCACAGAAGTTTTAGCGGCATTGATGGAAACCGTCCTAGAATCAGAAGCCAATCCCTCCTTATCAATAGCTTTAATTTCAAAAACATAATCACGGCCTATTTCGCTGATATTAAATTCTGCCGTGGTTGACGAAGTTGTGGTACTGCCCAAAACAGGATTAGCGCTAATATCAGAAATTAAATAGCTTAGAGTAGACGTGGCCCCGGAATAATCCCGGCTTTCGTTCCAATTCAAATTAATTTTTTTATTGGGTTTATCGTATTGAGCGGAAAAGTTTTGAGGCGCAGTTGGCGCGCTTCTCGGTTCAATAAAATTCTGGCTGTTTTGCGGATTAGGAATGTCGCGAATTTCCCAAACACTATCATTATCGCAACCATTGCCTAAAAATTCACCGTCGCCCTGCGCAGAAACGCAAATATTATTGGATAAAGCTTTTCTCTCTAAACTTTTACCTTCGATTATTGAAATATAATAAACCTCATCGGCTGTTTCTCCGGC
>JBBTYU010000104.1:0-2369 GCA_038061675.1 Patescibacteria group bacterium
TAAATCCGGACGGCTCTTTTACTTCTAAATTTAATTGATCCAAAATTTCCGGTCTGACTCCGTAGTTATTAAGAGTTTGGCTTAAACCGGTTTCGGTTTCTTTTTTAGCAACGGCCTTTTTACCGTCTTTTAAATCTATTTTTAAATTATTGCCCTCTACGGTAATTTTGGCCACTTCACCGGAATTTATTTTTGCGACTAACTGATTGATGGAGAGAGTTTCAATTTTTCCAGTTGCTTCAAAAAGCACGGAAAAAACTAAAGTAAGGGAAATCATTGTTAAAATGGCCCAGAAGACATTTTTATAAATTATTTTTGACATATTGTTTTTTTCTTTCATTTTTATCTTTATGTAATTATCTATATAATACCACGAAAATATTTTACAGCGGAAACTTTTATAACGCTATTTACTTAGTTGAGAGTAGACTAATTTATAAATTTATGGTATTTTTTTACCTTGATTAAACTCGTTCTTTAAAAAAAGGAGACAACATGTCAAAACCAAAAGAGATGTTGAATGTGAATTCGGGAATAGATGTTTTTAAATCAGAAAAAATATGCCTCAAGGTAATCGTTGGAAAGTTTGTAAAGTTGCAGCGTAAGATTTATGGTTTCACAAACATAAATCGGCGCGGGAAAATTAAACCGCCTTTGTCCAAAGCGGAAAAAAGTCAGATGATAATTTATTAATCAACTACCCCCTCACTCTGATAGAGTGAGGGGGTTTTTCTTTGGGAAGTTAGGAGGTCCAACTTCCTATATTATTTTTTCAACTTCAAAATAATCCTTTTTTCTTCCGGCTTCACGGCGTCAATTTTGAAATTATATTTCTTGCCAACTTCCAATTGTTTTTTCATATCTTCCATACTGCCTCCAAATTCGGAAATGTGTATAATTCCCTGAATTTCTTCGTCTAAACCGACGAAAGCGCCGAACGGATTGAATTTGGTGATAGATCCTTCAATTTCTTGGTCGGCTTTATATTTTTCTTTCACTGTATCCCATGGATTCGGCTGAAGGGCCTTAAGAGAAAGATTCACTCTGCCGTCTTTTATTTCAACGATTTTGGCTTTGATGGCGTCATTTACCCTGATAATTTCTTTTGGATTTTCAATTAATTTATGGCTAAGTTCGGAAATGTGGATCAATCCTTCAATTTGCGGATTATCGGCAAATTTTATAAAGGCGCCGAAATCGGCAACTCCGGAAACAATGCCGTCAATGATATCGCCAACCTTATATTTAGAAATAAGGTCTTTGATATTTTGGTTGTTTATTTCTTTTTCGGAAATAATGAGTTTATTGGCCCTCTGGTTAAGATCTATTATTTTTACGGAAAGCTCCTGTCCGACAAATTTCTTGAGCTGTTCCAATATTTTTTCTCTGGAACCTTCGTCTACGCGGGGATAATGTTCGGTGGAAAGCTGGGAAACCGGCAAGAAAGCCTTGATCCCGTCAATGTCAGCAATAAGTCCGCCGGAATTCGCCGCGCTTATTTTTACTTTCACTTCGTCTTGTTTTTCTTCAAGTTCTTTTAGTTTCTGCCAGACTCTTTGTTTGCCGGCTTCGGCGAGAGAAAGCTCTATGTAGCCGTCTTCATTTTCAACGGAAACGACTTTGGCGGAAACGGGGTCGTTTATTTTTAGATTTTTAAATACTTCCTTGGCGTTGAATATTTCCTGCCTGTAAACCACGCCCATGCCAAATTTGCCTAAATCAAAATAGGCGGCTTTTTTGGTTCTTTGCAATAATTTGGCTTCTACCACTTCACCCTCCTTAATACTCGGCAGTAATCCCGGCGACATCTTCATTATATGATTGATCGTCGGATTGGATTTCTTGTTTAGATTCATATTTTTTAATCCCGATTTTGTTTTACAAAATTCGAGGATCCGCGACTTGTCTCAAGTCGGGAGAATTTGTTAATTATAATAATTGCAAATTTAAAATTCTTTAATAAATTTGCTGGTTACCTATATATAGGAACGTATGACTAATATATATAATTGTGGAGTAAAAAGCAAACTACGACCTCCGAGGACCAAATATTACTTTATTGCGCTAGTTTATTGAACTCGCTTTTTTTGTTTGACAAGTTTAATAACTATACTATCCTTACATAAAGTTGTTCATTTAAAATATAAAGGAGAATGTTATTATGGAGAAAAAACTAACCGATCAGGAAGTGCTTAAATGCAAGGATTCTTGTCGCATTCTGAAAGCCGTCCAACGCAAACCGTTGCGCTACAGCGAAATCAAGCGCTTGCTGAATCTCAAACCTGCCCGACTAGAATATCTTCTCAAGATGTTGCGCGAGAGGATGTGGATTATCGTGCGCGTCGTGCCAAATAAAGCTCTCGTTAAAT
>JBBTYU010000105.1:0-2639 GCA_038061675.1 Patescibacteria group bacterium
ATAAAATTAAGGAACTGCCGGTCTTTTGGGTAAATGATCTAAGAACGCAGGTTAAATTTAAAGATTATTTGCAAGTTTTATTTGAAACTGTTAAAGTACGCTGGTGGTTGTGGCGTGATACATACCATATAAAAAATTAAAAAAATGACGAAACAATATTTAACAAAAGAAAAATTAGAAGAGCTTAAAAACGAGCTTAATGAATTAAAAACAGTCAAGAGAATTGAAGTCGGTGAAAAATTAAAGAGAGCAAAAGAATTAGGCGATCTTTCCGAAAATTCAGAATATTTTGAAGCCAGAGAAGATCAGGGTAGGGTTGAAAGCAGGATTTTTGAATTAGAAGGCACGCTTAAAGATGTGGAACTTATTAAAAAACCTCAATCCGGCAGTTCTGCGGGCGGTATTGTTAAAGTCGGTTCAACAATTGAAGTTTCAAAATCCGGAAAAAAGATGAAGTTTTTTATCATTGGATCCAACGAAACGAATCCGGATGAAGGTTATATTTCAAATGAATCTCCATTGGGCAAAGCTTTTCTCGGCAGAAAAGCGGGCGATAATGTTTTAATTCAAGTGCCAAATGGCAAGGTGGAATATAAAGTCTTATCCGTTGAATAAGTTTAAATTGTTTTTAGTTTATTATGTTAGAAGATCTCATTAAAGAACGTTTAAAGAAAAAGGAAAGTCTGGAAAAGGCAGGAGTAGATTGTTATCCGGCTAAAGTCAAAAGAGATTGTCAAATTGAAGAAGTTTTAAAAAACTTCCTTTTTTTGTCTTTATTTAAAAAGAAAGTCGCTATTGTCGGTAGAATTCTCGCCTTAAGGGGACAGGGGGGAATTATTTTTATAGACCTATATGATGGCAGTGGTTCTATGCAGGCCGTTGTTTCCAAAAAGAATTTTGGAAATTTTGCCCTTTATAAAGAAAATTTAGATTTAGGCGATTTTATTGCTATTGAGGGAACTGTTTTTAAAACTAAAGCCGGACAAAAAAGTTTGAAAGTGGAGGGCTTAACTTTAGCTACAAAAAGCTTAAGACCGATCCCAAGCCAGTGGTATGGAATACAAGACGAAGAAGAAAAATTAAGAAAAAGATATTTGGATATTCTGCTTAATCCGGAGATCAGGGATATGTTTAAAAAACGGGCCAAATTTTGGAATTCAATCAGGGAATTTTTAATAGAACGCGATTTTCTTGAGGTAGAAACTCCGGTTCTGGAAAATACGACCGGCGGAGCCGATGCCAAACCTTTTGTGACTCATCATAACGCTTTAGACATAGATGTTTTTCTTAGGATCTCTATGGGCGAGTTATGGCAGAAAAGATTGATGGTTGCCGGCTATGAAAAAACTTTTGAAATAGGCAGGCAATTCAGAAATGAAGGAATGGACGCGGAACATTTGCAGGATTATACCCAGATGGAATTTTATTGGGCTTATGCTGATTATGGAATGGGCATGGATCTAGTGGAAGATATGTATAAATATGTCGCCTTAAAAACTTTTGGAAAATTGAAATTTACAATCGGAGAATTTGAAGTTGATCTAGGCAAAAAATGGGAAAGATATGATTATATTGAGACTATTAAAAAACATACGGGCATAGATATTTTAAATACAAATATGGATGAAATTAAAGAAAGGCTTAAGGGGTTAAAAGTGGATTATTCCAGGGAGGGTTTTAATATAACCCGCGCCATAGATAATCTTTGGAAATATTGCAGAAAACAAATATGCGGACCGGGCTTTTTGGTTGGCGTGCCGGTGGAAGTTTCTCCTTTGGCGAAGAGAGATCCGAAAAATCCTAAAATTACCCAAAGATTTCAGCCGATTATTGCCGGATCCGAACTCGGAAATGGTTATAGCGAGCTTAATGATCCGGTTGATCAAATGAATCGTTTCAATGATCAGGCAGAGCTTAGAAAGGCAGGGGACGAGGAAGCGCAAATGACAGATAATGATTTTGTAGAGGCCTTGGAATACGGGATGCCCCCAACTTGTGGCTTTGGAATGAGCGAGAGGGTATTTAGTTTTTTGATGAACAAAAGCGCCAGGGAATGCCAAATTTTCCCATTATTGAGGCCCAAGAAGGGCGATTAGTTCAAAGTTTGTAAGTTAAAAGTTAAATTATTGCCTATGTTGGATATAAAATACATAAGAGAAAACAGCGAAAAGATTAAGGAAGCCGTTAAAAATAAAAACATCAATCTGAATATCGATGAGCTTTTGGCTATTGATGATAAAAGACGAGCCTTGCAAATGGAGATCGATGAAGTAAGGGCCAAAAAAAATAAATTGGCTGATGCCGGAAAATCCGGAAAACCAAGCAAAGAACAAATTGAAGAAGGCAAATTGCTTAAAACTAAAGTTATAGAAATTGAAGTTGAATCAAAAATTATTCAAGATAAGTATTTGGCACTTATGGTTAAGGCGCCAACTATTCCTTCAGCCGATACTCCGATCGGAAAAAGTTCAGAAGACAATATTGTAATTGGAGAATGGGGAGCTAAACCGGAATTTAGATTCAGACCAAAAGACCACATTGAAATTGCGGAAGATTTGGGTCTAATTGATTTTGAAAGGGGCGCCAAAGTAGCCGGCTATAGAGGTTATTATTTAAAAGGCAAAGGTACTCAGATTGTA
>JBBTYU010000106.1:0-5695 GCA_038061675.1 Patescibacteria group bacterium
TCCTGGCTTTTCTCGCCAAAACCCTCAAGTCCGCTGATCTTATTTTTACTTAAGGCGATCTCCAGATCATTCAAATTTTTAATGTCTAATTTTTCATAAAGATGGCGAACTGTTTTAGGGCCAACGCCCTCAATGTTCATAAGCTCATCAATTTTTACCGGCCATTTTTTCTTAAGATCTTCAAGGTATTTTATTTTTCCTGTTTTCAAAAATTCTTCAATTTTTTCAGCGATAGAAACACCAACGCCTGGAATATTTTCAAGCGCTTTCAACCCGCCCTGCAAATACAAATCAAAAACGTCTTCGCTCAAATCAAAAATAACCCCAGCAACTTTTTCATACGCTCTCGGCTTAAAAGCTACCCCTTCCATTTCAAGGAAATAGCCGATCTGATTGCAAACAAGAGCGATCTCTTTATTATTTTTGTATGTTAGCTGGGCCATGATCTCTCAAAATACCTTCGCCAAGACTCATCTTGCGCGGCGGAATAATTAAATTCGGCGCCAAAATTAAAAATATAGCCGAAGATAGGCCTAAAAATCCTCCAATTAAAAATATTAAATTGAATCCTAAACTTGCCAGCCATCCGCTGATTAATCCTGTAATGCCGATAGCGAAACCGGCCGAAGTGCTGGCTAGCGCCCATTCAAAAGCCACTTTATCCCTATCTAAATGACGGGAAAGTATGGCTGTCCATGCCGGAACATAAAGAGCGAAAGCGATAGCTTTAAAAACTTGAATTAAATAAAGATGCCAAACTTGGGTAACCGCCATAAAAGAAAACAAAGTAAGCGAGGCCAATAAAACACCAACTACTAATGCATAAAAATCGTCCTTTTCTCCATCTGTTTTATCCAGGTATATTGAAATTGGAATCTGAAGAGTGGATTTTACTATCCAATAGATCGCGGGCATTATACCAACCGTCATCACAGTTGCCCCGGAAATATTTCTGGTAACAAACACGGCAAAAAGAGGATCTAAAAGCCCCCATCCCGCCAAAAAAGTAAGATCCGATAAAATAAAATATTTTACCACCTTATTAACGTTTAATTTAAAATCAATATTTATTTTCATTGTTTTGTATTATGTCTACCGCCTGACTGCTCGGATGCGTGTTTCGCTCTGGAGGCGCGCTCCCCGTTTGCGCGATTTAGCAAAGCGGTTGTTGCGCTTTCTGCGCGCCTCTGTCTGCGGAACTGCAGTCGGGCGGGTAGGCGGTAGTACAAATTAATTTTTTGCCATTTAACATATTTTCGTGTTAAAAATTATCGCTTGCTTTTGATTCAAAAATAAGCTCCTCGCCCTTAACCGAAATCAACAAACTGCCTCCTTTTTTTATTTCATTTTTAAGTATTTTTTCAGCCAAAACACTCCTGACTTTTTCGGAAATCACGCCCCGAAGAGGCCTGGCGCCAAAAACCGGATCATAACCCCAAATAGATATTTTTTTGACCGCTTCATCGGTAAATTTTATTGCCATATTATGGCTATCCATCACGTCTTTAGCCAAACCGGATAATAAAATTTTCGCCACGGCTAAAATATCCTCTTTGGACAGATCCTTAAAAACAATGATCCCTGAAAAGCGATTAATAAGTTCGGGTTTGAAATATTCAGTCAATTTCTTCTTAACCTCGTCTCTTATTTGGGTCATTGCCTTGCCGCGTTCAATTTCTTCTTTAATAAAATTAGAGCTGGCGTTTGATGTCGCAATGATAATGGTATTAGAAAAATCCGCCACCTTGCCGAAGTTATCAGTCAATCTGCCGTCGTCAAAAACCTGCAAGAAAATATTCAAAATATCCGGATGGGCTTTTTCAAATTCATCCAAAAGAATAAGGCTGTACGGCTTTTTCATTACCGCCTCGGTTAAATTACCTATCATTGTCCCGTCCGGCGAACCGATAAATTTAAAGATGCTTTGTTTGTCCTGATATTCGGACATATCAAAACGGATCATAGCATCGCTGGAGCCAAATTGGATATTGGTCAGTATCTTGGCAAGTTCTGTTTTACCGACACCGGTCGGACCCACGAAAAGAAAAGTGGAAATTGGTCCGCCCTTCCTGGAAAGTCCGCTCCTGTACTCTCTTAAGGCTCTGGACACTGCTTTCACGGCCTCATCTTGATCAATATATTTTTGATGAATGATATTTTCCAAATTCAAAAGCTTGGTGGCTTCCACTTCTTTAGCTTGTCTTAACGGGATAGAAATCTTGCGCTGGGCAATATCTAAAACATCATCGCCATTTAAAACTTTATCCTCTCTATCCTTGGCATTTGAAAGCGATTCTTTAAGCAATTCCTCGGAGCTGGTAAGGAGCGACTTATCTTTAAAATATTTAGAAGACAGGCTCACCGCTTGTTTTATGGCATTAAAATTTATAGTTGTTTTAAATTGCTTTTCCAACATTAAGCTTTTATAAACTAAAAGTTTCATGGCTTCAGCAACGGAAATATCCAGAACGTTTATTGTTTCAAAAACCTCAATAAATTGACCCTGATTTTCAGACATCTGCTTCAATTCCTTTGGAATAGTGGTAGCTATTACTGAAAAGGCGCTGGAATTAAAAGACGGCAAAAAAATATCTGCCGCGTTAAGACCGGCTTTTCCGGACATTTTTATTAAATTATGAACTTCGGGTATATATAAAATTACATTACCGGCGTTAACGATCTCATTGACTACCTTATTGACCCTATTTTGGATCTCGGTCTGCTCAACGCCGGTAAGCAGATCGTTGACCCTAAGCTCCACAACTCTCTTATCAAAAAGCTGTGAAGGCACCCTGTCTTTTGTTATTTCATAAACTAAATGTTTAACGATTGTTTCCTTTCCAACTCCGGAATCGCCAACCAATAAAACATTCGGTCTTCCTTGTCTTGAGGCGATATCAACCAACCTATCATATTCTTGTTTATGTCCCACCAAAAAACCAATTGATTCTATTAAAGCATAATCTGTCAAATCAACGCTGAATTGATCTAAAAACGGCGTAGGTCTGGCGGTCCAAGCCCTATTCATTACACGGTGTCTAACTTTGTATGGTCTGGAGAAAGAAATAAATTCATCTAAAGTGCTTGGTAGATTCCTTAAAAATTTAAAAGATTTATAATAATTGCTGAAAATCAATGAATTTTCCAGGTCTCCCGGATCAATATTAAAAAATTCCAAAACCCGAGAAACTCTATGGCTTTCACAATAACTTAAAGCGGCAAAGATATCTTTGGGGGTAATATATCTATTTCCCGAAGCGGCCGCCTGTTCCAAAGCTAAAATCAATATCCTTTCTATTTCTTTTCTCAAAACTTCTCTCTGTTCATCCTTGGAAGCAAATTTATTTTTTTGATTCAAAGAATCCGCGAGCATTTCGTCCACTTTATTTCTGAAATCTTCCAATTTCACATCCATCCTGGACAGTCCGTCCTTAATATCATTTCTCTCTAATAATTTTTTTAAAACATATAAATAAAAATTTCCTCCTAAAAGCATGGATCTGTCGAAAGCATACTCCAAAATAGAAAAAGAAGCGGGTGCCGTGTATTTTAAAAGATTGACTCTGCCCGAAAGCTCGCCCCGCAATGATCTATCAGCTTTACCAAGATGCATTACAAAATCTACTACAAATAGAGCCAATAAAATACCAAGCCAAAAAAGCCATTTAATCGGAGAAAGTAATGCCAAAACGCATACCGCTGTTAAAATTCCAAAATTTGAATAAAAAACTAAACGAACTAAAAATCTCCCAAAATGAGACATATTCAGTCTTGGATCTTCAAAATATAATTCTAATTTATTTTCTTCCATTTTATTTTTCTGTCATTCCAAACCGTTTCGTCATTGCGCCGCCCATATGATTGGGCGAGCCTCGCTCAAAACCTTTTGAGCGGGAGGAGTCTGCGACGTGCCCCCGCACCTATAAGATAGGTGAGGGGGCGTGGCAATCTCGTAAATTGAATAGATTGCTTCGGCTGCGCTCGCAATGACAGAATTTGTTATTAATTGGTTATCAGTATGGAAAGTTGGTTATTATTTGATATATCGCAAAAATAGGTATAAGCGCCCAGACCAAAAATAAAACTGCGCAAAAAACAATAAAAGCCGCATAAATAATGCTGGCAACGACTATCCTCGTAAATCTTGAAATAAATCCTAAAATATGGCCAATGACACTATAGTCTTGGAACAGCGGCTGGAAAATATTCTTTAAATTAATCCTTAGGGCAAATTTATAATCCAGTTTTTCTAAATAATTTATGGCCCAATTTAAAAACTTGCGGAAACCGCGGACATACCAATGATACAAAAAATAATAGATACGAAATAAATACCTATTTAGAATATAGACAACAGAATACCTCATACCGGGTCAGTAGAAATTCGATAATTATTATACATTTTCGACTTGATTTATACTTGCCATTAAACTTACCAGGCGATACTTTATTTTCGATTACTGTCCCGCAAAGCGGGACCAATCGAATTTTCACTGCCCGGCATAAAGTAATTATAACAAAAAAAACTCCGCTTAAGAATGCGGAGGTTTGTACTAGACCCTAGTAATTTAATGGCGCCCGAAGCCAATTCCAGGATCTGTTTGTGATAAAGACCATCCCTTTATAAAACAACTTGATCGGTTTTATTATAAACGCTAAAACCAGCGTGGTCAGGACAAGCGCCGTGGCGCAAAGTACGGCGCCGGAAAGCATTATAAGCGTTACAACATCAAGCAATCCGCCCCATTTATCTTTCATATATTTTCTCCTCAAAGAACGTTTAGTCGTATCAAATACAATCTATAGGATACATCTAAACATTTTCTAAAAAGATTGTCCAGAATTAATTGGCCGGGAACGCTTAAATTTTATAAAATTTTACAAAAATAACAGCCAAAACAAAAAACACAACGATCCCTGCCAATATCGCCCTAAATGAACCTATTCGCGGAGCAAGAAAATAGATAGCCAGCATATAAGGTATCCACGCCACAATTGTCCCTAACAATACAAAAAGCGCATGGCTAGACACCTCTTTCGGCCCGGAAATTTCTCCGATAAATAAATATGATAGCCATGTAAAAACAGGTACCAATGCGGCCAATCTGGAAAGCAATGGAAAGCCTCCGGACTCAAAATAAACAATTGAAGTGGTTATAATTCCGCCGACAATAAATGTAAAAATATATTGAAACATAATAACTATTGCCCCTAAAACTCTACTACTGCTATCGCTACATCATTTGGTTCTTTGGCAAAGCTTATTTTAACTTTAGCTTTTTTATGAGCACTGCCAACTTTCTTGGCCATACTGACGGCTAATTGATTTTCAGTAGTCAAGGCAACTAAATCGCCCTTAACCTTTTCAATACTTATCAATCGATGCATCGGCTCTTTTTCAAAGGCGCTAAAGCCGATATTTTTTATCAAATTTGCAACTTCAACTTCCGTCTCTCCTGATATATTTTTAACAATAACCTTTCCTTCGTATTGCTTATTATTTATCATCCGATCGGCCGGGCAAAGCATAAACTTCACCGGCACATCTTCTTTTCCCGCAAAATGAGCGATATCGTGATGCCAAGATTTTTTATAATAAGCGGCCTTGCAAACAGGGCATAAAATCACGCCCGCCTTTCCTCCGCCAAATTCTTCGCGTTCTTTTCTTGATTTAGTTGGCCTTACTTCGCCTAAA